>JALYWY010000289.1 GCA_030852475.1 Actinomycetota bacterium
GGATCAAGCCCGAGCACGAGTGCTTCGACTCCGGCCACGTCGCCAACCTCGACCCGCTGATCGACATGGGGCTGCTGGAGCCGCCGCTGCAGATCTCGCTGGTGATGGGGGTGACCGGCGGCATCCGCCCGACGCCCCGCAACGTCACCCTGATGTCGGACCAGATCCCCGGCGGCCCGGAGGGCCCGAACCAGTGGCAGGTGATCGGCATCTCCCGCGACCAGTGGAAACTGCTGGCCTCCTCCCTGGTGCTCGGCGGCAACGTCCGCGCCGGCGTCGAGGACAACCTCTACCTGCCGAACGGGGAGATGTGCCGCTCCAACGGCGACCTGATCGCGAAGGCGCGGCAGATGGCCGAAGACATCGGCCGCCGTCCCGCCAGCGTCGAGGAGGCGCGCGACCTGCTGGGAGTGCCGAGGCGGGCCGAGGTCTAGGCGATGGCGCCCTCGATCCACCGTGCCGGTGTCTCCTGGAACGGTGGCGAGGGCGAGGACGTGCGCGCCCACGAGGTCCTGCTCGGCGCCCAGTCCCTGCCCAGCTCCTCGGCGCTCGAGTTCGGCGGGGACGACACCAAGTCGAACCCCGAGGCGCTGCTGGTCGGCGCGCTCTCGAGCTGCCACATGCTCTGGTTCCTCGCCCTGGCGCGGAAAAAGGGCTTCGATGTCGCCTCTTACGAAGACGACGCCGACGGGGTGCTCGACGGCAAGCGCTTCACCTCGGTGACGCTGCGTCCGCTGGTCCGCTGGGCCGGCGATCCGCCGGCCCCCGACGCGATCGAGGCCCTGCACCAGCGCGCCCACCAGCTCTGCTTCATCGCCAGCTCGGTCGGCTTCCCGGTCGAGGTCGAGCCCGGATGAGCGACCTGCCCCTCGGCGACGTCAAGGTCCTCGACCTCACCCGCCTGCTGCCGGGCGGCTTCTGCTCGCTGCTGCTCGCCGACTTCGGCGCCTCGGTTCTGAAGGTCGAGGACACCGGCATGGGCGACTACATCCGCTGGGCGCCGCCCTACTACGGCTCCGACGAGCAGCAGGAGCTCGGCACCCGCTCCTCGCTCTACCTCTCGCTCAACCGCGGCAAGCGCTCGGTCCGGCTCGATCTCAAGTCGGAGCAGGGGAAGGAGGCGCTGCTGCGGCTGGTCGCCGACCACGACGTCGTCCTCGATGGGTTCCGGCCCGGCGTGCTCGACCGGCTCGGGGTCGGCTACGAGAGGATGCGCGAGGTCAACCCGGGGATCGTCTTCTGCGCGATCACCGGCTACGGCCAGGACGGCCCCTACGCGCAGCGCGCCGGTCACGACATGAACTACCTGGGCCTCGTCGGCCTGCTCGGCCTGACCGGCGCCAAGGACGGCCCGCCGGTGCAATCGGCCGGGCAGATCGCCGATCTCGGCGGCGGCGCCCTGATGGCCGCCTTCGGGGTGATGGCGGCGCTGCACGAGCGCGAGCGCTCGGGCGAGGGGCAGCTGGTCGACGTCTCGATGGCCGACGGCGCCCTCTCCTGGCTGGCGATGGTCGCCGGCCGCTACTTCTGCGACGGCGAGGTGCCACGCCGGGGCGAGCAGCAGCTCGCCGGCGCTCTCGTCTGTTACCTGCCCTACGAAGCGGCCGACGGATGGGTCACCTGCGGCGCCCTGGAGCCGAAGTTCTGGGCTGCCTTCTGCAACGGCGTCGACCGTCCCGACCTGATCGAGGTGCAGTTCGAGGCGCCGGGCTCGGAGGCATGGCAGGAGGTCGCCGCGGTCTTCCGCGCCCGCACCCGCGACGAGTGGCTGGCCTTCAACGACGAGCACGACTGCTGCATCGAGCCGGTCCTCGACCTCGACGAGGCGTTGGACTCCGAGCTGGTGCGCGCCCGCGAGATGGTCGTCGAGCTCGAGCAGCCGCAACTGGGCACGGTCCGCCAGCTCGGCAACCCGGTGAAGATGAGCCGTACGCCCGCCGACCCGCGCCGACCCGCTCCCGCCTTCGGCGAGCACACCGACGAGGTCCTGCGCGAGGCCGGCTACAGCGCCGAGGAGATCGCCGCGATGAAGGAGTCCGGCGCTGCGGCCGGGCCAACCGCCGACCCACAGGGGGAGTTCCGCGCGTGAGCGCCAACGGCACGGAGAACGGGTTGCTGCGGATGCGCGAGCTGGCGGCGGCCTCCGGCGTCCCGGTGCCGACGATCAAGCACTACCTGCGCGAGGGCCTCTTGCCGGAGCCGGTCAAGACCAGCCGCAACATGGCCTACTACCCGCCCGAGTTCGTCGACCGGATCAAGCTGATCAAGCGCCTGCAGGAGGAGCGGTTCCTGCCGCTGAAGGCGATCAGGAAGGTGCTCGACGAGGACCCCGACCGGGCCCAGGCGATGCTCGAGCTCGGCGACCAGATCCTCGATCGCGCCCTCGCCGGCGAGCGCTCCCGCACCAGCGCCGCCGAGGTCCGCAAGCGCTACGGCCTCCCCAAGGAGGTGCTCGACCGGCTGGCCGAGCTCGAAGTCCTCACCCCGAACAGCCGCGGCTACTCGCCCTCCGACGTGACGATCATCGAGGCGATCAGCCGCTTCCGCGCCGGCGGCTACGACGAGCAGATCGGCTTCACCGTCTACGACACCCTGCGCTACAAAGCGGCGCTGGAAGAGCTGGTCCGCCTGGAGGTCGACGTGGTGATGGAACGACTGGCCGGCGAGGTGCCGCCGGAGCGGGTGGTGGAGATGCTGGAAGCCGGCGCGCAGCCGCTGAAGGACCTGATCGCCGCCCTGCACACCAAGCTGATGGTCGCCGAGCTCGAGCGCCGCCGCTAGCCCGCGGCCGAGGCCAGCAGCTCGCGCTCGGATTCGATCTCGGCGACGCAGGCGAGGGCGTTGGTCTCGCGGGCGACCTCGAGCGCTTCCTCGAGCGCCTCGGCGGCCCCGTCCTGGCCGGCGGCGTGCCGTGCCCTTCCGAGCGCCAGCAGCGCGATCGGCAGCGACCAGAGCAGCCCTCGTTCGCGCGAGACCCTGACCGCCCATTCCGCTTCGGAGACCGCCTCTTCCGTGCGCCCGACCCCGATCAGCGCGTTGGCGCGCAGCTGCGACCGCCAGCCCTCCATCTCGCCGCCGATCTTCATCGCTTCGCGGTAGATCTGGTCGGCCTCCTCGATCGAGTCCAGCGCCTCCTGGTATTCCTCGGCGGCCAGCTGCGCCCAGGCGAGGTTGGCGAGCGCCAGGCTGCGGGAGAAGACGTCGCCGATTCGCTCGGTCAGCTCGCAGTTCCGCCGCGCCAGGGCCAGCGCCCCTTCGACGTCCCCCCGGATCGCCATCAGGCCGGCCTGGTTGCTGCGCACCCAGCTCGCGGTCTCCGGATCGTCTCCGGCCGCGGCGATCTCCAGCGCCCGTTCGAAATACGGCTCCGCCCCCTCGAGGTCGCCCTGCTCACGGCGCACCATGCCTTTGCCCATCTCAGCCCAGGCGAGCGGGGTGTTGAGGATGATCCCTGCTCCCACCGAGAGATCGCCGTCGGCGATCTCGATCAGCTCGTCGAGGGCGTGGTCGAAGCCGGCGAAGTCGGCGGCGATCAGGTGCGCGTAGGCGCCGGCGGCGCGGATCGCGACCCGCAGGTGAGGGTCTTCCGCCTGGTCGGCGAGTCGGTTCATCTCCTCGACCTGCTCCAGCCACTCGTCGGTGTGCAGTTGCAGCCCCGGGCGCCCCGAGGCGGACATCCGCAGCAGCACGATCGAGTGGATGTCGCCGCGGCGATCGGCGATCTCCTCGGCTTCGTCCAGCAGCTGGGCCTGCTCCTCGAGGTCCATGCCGACGCGCCAGGCGAACTGGATCTGGGCGAGGCGGGAAGCGATTCCGAGCGCGTCGCTCTCCTCGTTCACCTCGAGTTCGCCGGCCAGCTCCATCGTCTGGTGCCAGAGGCGCATCGCGTCTCTGGGGCGGCTGTGGCCGGCCCAGTGGGCGGCGCGGGCGGACCAGCGCGCCGCCTCGAGGGTTTCGCCGCCCTGCTTCAGGTGGTCGGCGATCAGCGCCGCCAGCTCGTCGTGCCGTTCCGGCGGTTCGAGCTCGATCATCGCCCGTGCCGCCGCCGCATGGGTCGCCTCTCGCTGGCTCGCCAGCTGGGTCCCGTAGGCGACCTCACGGGTGAGCGGGTGGTGGAAGGCGAGCAGCCGCTGCGGGTAGATCTCGGCTTCGTAGAGGAACCCGGCCTCGATCAGCTCGTGCAGCGCGGCCGCGAGCTCGTCTTCGTCGAGGCCGGCGGTGAGGCGCATCGCTTCGGCGCTCACCTCCTTGCCGACCACCGAGGCAACCTGCAGCAGGTGCTTGGCCGGGGGGTCGAGCCGGTCGATCCGCGCGGCGAGGACGGCCTGGACGGTGATCGGCACCCCGGCGTCCTCGATCGGTCGCGCCAGCCGGTAGTTGCCGCGCTCTCCCTCTAGATAACCCGACTCGGCCAGCTCACGGACGACCTCCTCGATGAAGAACGGGTTGCCGCCGGTGCGCTCGTGGATCGGCTCGTCGATGCCGTCGAGCGAGGGATCCTCTCCCGCCAAGTCGCGGAGGAGCTTCGCGGTGGAGCCCTGGTCGAGCGGGTGCAGCGCGCAGGCTTCGAAGGAGGGGGACTCAGCCCAGGCCGGCGAGTACTCGGGGCGGTAGTTGACGAGCACCAGCGTCGGGGTCCCGCTCATGCCCTCGATCAGCCCGTGCAGCATCATCTGGCTGCCCTCGTCGATCCAGTGCAGGTCCTCGACGATGAGGACCAGGGTCTTGCGGCGAGCGGGATTGCTGACCAGCCGGCAGAGGAAGTCGGCGAGGGCGCGCTGGCGTCCCTCGGGGTTCATCCGCGGCGCCGGCCGCTCGGGATCGGGGACGCCGAGGAAGTCGAAGACGAGGGGAAGGTCGTCGGCGAAACCGGGATCGAGAAGGAGCGAGCGGCCGGCGATCTTCTCCCGCGCCAGCTGCTCGGGATCCTGATCGCTGATCCCGTAGAAGGAGCGCAGCATCTGCAGGATCGGCATGAAGGGGATCGACTTCCCGTGCGCCTGCGCCTGCGCCTCGAAGACCTCCAGCCCCTCGGTGCGGCAGCGCTGGCCGAACTCGTGGTAGAGGCGGCTCTTGCCGACTCCGGGCTCGGCGACGACGCCGACCGCGGTCGCTTCTCCCTTACGGGCTCGATCCAAGGCCTTGTCGAGCCGGGCCAGCTCGGTCTCGCGACCGACGAAGGCGGTGAAGCCGCGCTCGCGGGCGAGGTCGAGGCGCGAGCGCGCCCGGCCCACCCCGGCCAGCTCGAAGACCTCGACCGGCTGGCTGGCGCCCTTGATCTCGAACTCGCCGAGGTCCTTCAGCTCGAGGTATCCGCGGGCGAGCTCCGCCGTGTCCTCGGTCAGATAGGCCTTGCCGGGCTCTGCCAGCGCCTCCATCCGCTGGGCGAGACCGACGGTGTGGCCGATCGCGGTATAGGAAGAATCGTCACCTCCGCCGATCGCCCCGGCGACCACCTCACCGGAGTTGATCCCGATCCGGGTCGAGAAGTTGAGGCCCTTCGCCCGCCGCAGCTCGGCCGCGTACTCGGCGACGTCGTCGAGCATCTGCAGGGCGGCGTAGCAGGCGCGCTGCGCATGATCCTCATGCGCGATGGGCGCGCCGAAGATCGCCATGATCCCGTCGCCGGTGAACTTGTCGACCGTGCCTTCGAAGCGGGTGACGGCCTCGGCCAGGGTCGAGAAGAAGCGCTGCATGATCTTGCGCCACTCCTCGGGGTCCTCCTGCTCGGCGAGGTCCATCGAGCCACTGACGTCGGCGAACAGGACCGTGACCTGCTTGCGCTCAGCGTCGTCCTTGGTGACTTCGTTCACGACAGCACAAGGTTACGCCGATCCCTCTGTAGCCTCGTCTTGGTGCGATCGGTACTCGTAACCGGGGCTTCCACCGGCATCGGCCGCGCCACCGCGCTGCGGCTCGACTCATCGGGGTGGCGGGTCTTCGCGGGAGTGCGCAAGGACGAGGACGCTGAGAGCCTGCGGAGCGCCGCTTCGTCGCGACTCGAGCCCGTCTTCCTCGACGTCACCGCGCCGGACCAGATCGCCGCGGCGGCCGAGCAGGTCGAGCGGGAGAGCGAGAACGGCCTCGCCGGCCTGGTCAACAACGCCGGGGTCGCGATCCCCGGCCCGCTGGAGACGATCCCCCTCGAGGACTTCCGCTGCCAGCTCGAGGTCAACCTCGTCGCCTACGTGGCGGTAACCCAGGCGCTGCTGCCCCAGATCCGCCGCGCCGAAGGACGGGTCGTCTTCCTCAGCTCGATCGGCGGCCGCGTCGCCTTCCCCTTCGGCGGGCCCTACCACGCCTCCAAGTTCGGCACCGAGGCGATCGGCGACGTCTTCCGGCAGGAGCTGCGCCCCTGGAACCTGAAGGTCTCGATCGTCGAGCCGGGGTCGATCGACACGCCGATCTGGGAGCGCGGCCAGCGCAAGGGCGAGGAGATCGAGGCGAAGTCGCCGCAGACGAGCCTGCTCTACGGCGCCGCGATCGAGAAGTTCCGCAAGGTGATCGAGGACACCGCCGCGCGGGGGATCCCCCCGGAGAAGGTGGCGAAGGCGATCGCCCATGCGCTCGAATCGTCGCGGCCGAAGAGCCGCTACCTGGTCGGGCTCGACGCCAAGCTGCAGGCGCGGCTGAAGCCGCTGATCCCGACGGCCGTCTTCGACCGCATCGTCGCCCGCCAGCTGGACATCTAGAGACCGGGCAAGCGCCTGGAGGCGCTCATATACTGGACCGGTCGATTGACTGGTCAATCAATGGAGGTCGCGCGGTGCGCGCAGCGGCGGTGCAGCTCAACTCGAACGGGGACAAGGCGCGGAATCTCACCGCCGCCGAGCGCCTGGTGCGAGAGGCCGCCGCGGACGGCGCCGAATTCGTCGCTCTGCCGGAGAAGTGGAACCTGCTCGCCGGAGGCGAGGAACTCGTGGCGGGGGCGGAGCCGCTCGACGGCCCGAGCCTCAGCGCCGCTCGGTCCTGGGCGCAGGACCTCGGCATCCACCTGCTGGCGGGAAGCATCTCCGAGCGTGGGGCGGAGGGGGAGAAGGCGTCCAACACGTCGGTCCTGATCGGCCCGAGGGGCGAAGACAACGCCGTCTACCGCAAGATCCACATGTTCGACGTCGACGCCGGCGGCGTCGCCTACCGCGAGTCCGAGTTCGAGCGCCCCGGCAGCGAACCTGTCGCCGCCCAGGTGGGTGAGCTCACCGCCGGCCTCACCGTCTGTTACGACCTCCGCTTCCCGGAGCTGTTCCGGATCCTCGCCCTGCGGGGCGCGCGGCTGATCGCGATTCCCTCCGCCTTCACGCTGGCGACCGGCCGCGACCACTGGGAAGTCCTGCTGCGGGCGCGGGCGATCGAGAACCAGCTCTTCGTCGTCGCCCCCAACCAGGTCGGCGAGGCGCCGCCCCACTACAGCTCCTTCGGGCGCTCGATGATCGTCGACCCCTGGGGGGTCGTCCTCGCCACCGCCCCGGACGAAGAGTGCTTCGTCAGCGCCGATCTCGACTTCGCCGCGCAGGATCGCGTCCGCGAGTCGCTCCCCTCTCTCGCCAACCGCCAGCCCGGCGCCTACGCCTGGCCGCAGTCGACGGAGACCACCGCCTGATGGCGCAGGCGCCACCGGCCGACAAGCGCCGCCTCATCCTCGACGCCGCCGTCCGCGTCTTCGCCCGCCAGGGCTTCCACGCGACCCGCGTCTCCGACATCGCCGACGAGGCCGGGGTCGCCTACGGCCTCGTCTACCACTACTTCAGCTCCAAGGACGAGGTCCTGAACGAACTCTTCATCGAGCGCTGGTCCCTGCTGCTGGCGGCGATCGAGGAGACCGACCGCACCGGCGCCGATCCTCGCGAGAAGCTCAGCGCGGTGGCGACCTTCATCTTCGACTCCTATCGCCACGACCCGGAGCTGATGAAGGTGATCATCGTCGAGGTCACCCGGGCGGCGAACTCGTTCGGGCAGACCCACCTGGAGGAAATCCGCCGCGCCTACGAGTCGATCGCGAAGATCGTCGCCGACGGCCAGGGCGACGGCGCCTTTCGCGGCGACGTCGACCCGATGTTCGCCTCGCTCGCCTTCTACGGAGCGATCGAGCAGTTGCTCTCGGGCTGGATCTTCGGGACGATCCCGGCCTCCGACGCGGACTTCGACGAAGCGCGCGATCTTCTTGTCACGACGATCTGCGACGGCCTCGAGCCGCGCTGAGGTGGTTTACTGCCGATTTCTCATGGGGAAAGGTTCGATCTAGTGGATAACGAGCTGGTCAAGCGACTCGTCTGGAGCGGCCTTCTGGCCGCCACCGGTGCGCTCGCAAGCATTGCCGCCGCGCGGGTCGCGTCGCTGATCTACCGGCGCGTCTACAACGAGGACCCACCGGACTAGGAGCAGCGATGCAAGAGCCGCCGCAGAACCCACCGCCGATGCCCCCTCCGGGGACGCCGCCCCCGCCCGACCAGCGTCCTCTCGGCGACCTCGTCGTCGAGGTGACCGAAAACGCCTCGACGCTGGTGCGCGAGGAGATCGAGCTGGCGAAGGCCGAGGTCTCCGAGAAAGTCGGCAAGATCCTGCGCGGCTCCGTCGTCGGCATCGCCGCCGGCGTCTTCGCCTTCCTCGCCCTGATCTTGATCATGCACGGGATCGCCTGGGTCCTCGCCGAAGAGCTCTTCGACGGCAAGGCATGGCCCGGGTTCTTCATCGAGGCCGCGATCTTCTTGCTGATCGCCGCCCTTGCCGGCTTCATCGCCTCCAAGGCGCTCAAGCAGGGGGCGCCGCCGGTGCCCGAGCAGGCGATCGAGGAGGCGAAGCTGACCAAAGAGATGCTTGAAAAGGAGGTCTCGTGACCACTGGTGCTCCAGGCCGCTCCCCGGCGGAGATCCGCCGTGACATCGAGCTCAAGCGCCGTCAGCTCGGCACCTCCGTCGAGGCCCTGCGCGGTCGCGTCAACGAGCTGACCGACTGGCGTCGCCAGGCCGAGGAGCACAAACAGCAGCTGATCATGGGCGCCGCCGCGGTCGGCTTCCTGATCGGCGCGCGGGCGATGCTGCGCCGGCGTCGCAACCGCTAGCAGCGGTTAGACGACCAGCTCGGTGCGGACGCTGCCGACCCCGAGCAGGCCGGGCCCGACGTGGGCGCCGAGGACGGGGCCGACCTCGGAGATGAAGACGGGGTCGCCGCCGAAGAT
>JALYWY010000291.1 GCA_030852475.1 Actinomycetota bacterium
CAGCCACGACCACCACGAGGACAACCTCGATGCCGCCGGCCGGGCTCTGCTGCCGTCCGCCGGCTCGGTCCTCACCACCGAGGCCGGCGCGCGCCGGCTCGGCGGCAACGCGCGGGGACTGGCGCCGTGGTCGACGACCGAGCTGACGCAGGAGGGGCGGCCGGCGATCGAGGTCACCGCGACCCCCTGCCGGCACGGGCCGCCGTTGAGCCGGCCGATCGTCGGCGACGTGGTCGGCTTCTCGCTCGCCTGGGAGGGCCAGGAGCACGGCAGCCTCTGGATCTCGGGCGACACCGTCCTCTACGGCGGCGTCCGCGAGGTCGGCGAGCGGCTGCGGGTCGGCGTCGCGGTCATGCACCTCGGCGGCGTCCGCTTCCCGCTCACCGGGCCGCTGCGCTACACGATGACCGCGGCCGAGGCGGTCGAGCTCTGCGGCGCGATCGCCCCGCAAACAGTGATCCCGATCCACTACGAGGGCTGGAAGCACTTCCGCCAGGGGCGCGGGGAGATCGAAGCCGAGTTCGCCGCGGCACCCGAGCGATTCCGCCGCAGCGTTCGCTGGCTGCCGATCGGCGACCAGGTGACGATCGAGGTGTAGAAACTCCCGCTCGGGTTCCGTGTAACAGGCCCACGTGAACGGGCTCACCAAGGGTCAGATCGCCTTCGCGATCCTGCTGATAGTCGTCGCGGCCCTTGCCGCGTTGGCGCACGTCTTCTTCACCGGGTTCGGTTGCGTCTGGGACACCTCTACCTGCGCCGAGTCGAGCGAGAAGAACGGCGTCTACGAAGGGTTCCTGCGGACGGGCAGCGGGGAGCCGTACAGCTCGTCGGTGTTCACGGTCGGGTTCGGCTCGCGCGAGGGCGACGAGGAGGTCCCCTTCCGCACCGACGAGGACGGTCACTACTGCATCCGCTGGGCCGAGGAGGACTACGCCACGGTGCGTGGCCCGAACAGCGAGAGCATCTCGACTCCGGAGGGCGGCAACTCCCTCACCTCATGGCGCGACCTCAACGGCCGCGACCCTCCCCCCGACTGTCAGGAAAGCTTCGTGGGAATCCCCTGGTACGCCGCCGAGGACGCGGAGACGACCTGGCAGTACTGGCTGCTGGTCGTCCTGCCGCTCGCCGCGATCGCCGTCCTGCTCGCGGCGCTGATCGGCCGGAGGAGCAGCTACGGGCCCTCCTGACCGCCGGCGGCCTGCTTTTCACCGTCGACCTGTTTCTGTTCTTCGTCCTCCGCAGCTCCTAGGCCCTGTTGGAGGACGCCCAAGGCGGGTATGGCACCCCCCATGGAGGGCCTGATCGAAGACCTGACGCGCGGCAACGTCACCGAGGTCAAGGTGGTGCTCGCCACCGTCGTCGCCGCCCTCGCCGTCTACCAGCTCGTCCTCGCCGCGGTCTCCTACGGCAAGGTGCGGCCGCGCTTCCTCGAATCGGGGCCGGCGACCTGGGCCCACCGGGCGACCGGCGACACGATCCTCGTCCTCGCCGTCCTCGTCGCCGTCGCCTGCGTCAGCTTCTACGGCTGGGAGGAGGGCGGCGCCCACGCCGTCCTCGGCTGCCTGGTCCTGGGGGCGCTGGCGCTGAAGGTGCTGGCGGTACGGATCGGCGGCTCCTCCTCGCCGCTCCTGCCGTGGATCGGGATCGCGCTGTTCGGCCTCTTCCTCGCCACCTGGTGGACCTCCGCCGGCGACTTCCTGGGGGTCGGCTGATGCGCGAGCCCCCTTCGCAGATGAAGCAGATCGTCGGCTCGCTGCTGGTCGCGCTGGCGATCGCGGCCGTCGCCGTCGCCGTCGTCACCGCCCACTTCGGCCCCACCTCCCACGCCGAGCTGGAGGTGCAGGAAGAGCGGATCGAGCAGCGGGAGGAGGCGCGCGAGGAGCGCGCCGAGGCACGGGAGGAGCGGCGCGAGGAGGCGGCTGGCGAATGAGGTGAGGCCTCTAGCACTTGACGCGGAAACCATCGGCGCTATCCTTTCTGAGGACTAACTACAGAAAGTGGACTTGGTTATGGCTTATCGGCTGATAGCGCTCGACGAGGCAATCGTCTTCCCCACCGTGACCGCGACCCTGCCGATCGACGTCGGCGAGGAGGAGCGCGTCTTCCTGATCCCGCGCCGCGACGGCGAGTACGGCCGCGTCGGCGTCGTCGCCGAGGTGATCGAGACCAGCCGCTCCCGCCGCGGCCGGCCCGTCGCCACCGTCGTCGGGCTCCACCGCGGGCTGATCAGCGGCAGCGCCCAGGCCGGCGAGGGCGACTCGCTGCGGGTCGAGGTGCAGGAGATCCGCGACGGTCATCCCGACGACGAGCACACCCGCGAGCTGACGACCGAATACCGCGCCGTGGTCGAGGAGATCCTCGAGCACCGCGGCGACGACGGCCGCATCGCCGCCTTCCTGCGCTCGATCGACGAGCCGGGCGCGCTGGCCGACACCTCCGGCCTCTCCCCCGACATCTCCAACGAGGACAAGCTGCGCCTGCTGGAGGCGATCGACGTCACC
>JALYWY010000296.1 GCA_030852475.1 Actinomycetota bacterium
GCTTGGCGTCGTCGAAGCGCTTGATCGGGAGAACGGCGGTGGCGTTCACGCGGGGTCGAGGGTAGCGGCGTAGTCGAGGACGGTCCGGGCCAGGCGGAGGCGGCCGGCCGCTCCCTCCATCAGGGTCGGCGCCGTCAGCGTCGGGATCTCGCTCGGCGGCGGGTCGGGATCGCCCTCGTCGACCACCATCGCGTCGATCAGGCCGGTGTAGAGGGAGGCGACGCCGGCGGCGGTGGTGGGGCGGCCGATCCCTTCCATGAAGCGGTCGGTCGGGCCCTTGACGACCTGGCCGGCGACGTAGGGGCTGACGGCGACGACGGGGGCGGGGGAGGCCGCGATCGCCTCCCTCATCCCCGGGATGGCGAGGATCGGGCCGATGCTGATCACCGGGTTGGAGGGGCCGAGGACGATCGCCTCGGCGCTGCGGATCGCCTCGAGCGCCTCGGGCGTCGGCTCGGCCGCTTCTATCCCCTCCAGCTCGACCCCTTCGACGGGCGGCTGACCGCCGTCGAGGATCAGGTACTCCTGCAGGGCGCGCGGCCCGGCGGGGGTGATCACCTTGGTGCGGACGGGGGTGTCGGCCATCGGCAGCACCCGCGCCTCGACGCCGAGGCCGCGGGCGATCTGCGCCTGCGCGTCGGTCGGGCGGCCGCCCTCGTCGAGGAACTGGCGCCGGTAGAGGCAGGCGGCGAGGTCGCGGTCGGAGAGGCCGAACCACTCGGGAGCGCCGAGCCGCTTCAGCTGCTCGAAGACGGTGAAGGTGTCGTCGCGGATCCCCCAGCCGCGCTCGGCGTCGATTTCGCCGCTGAGCCAGTAGGTGACGAGGTCCGGGTCGGGGGAGACGTGGACGCCCAGGGCCTCGATGTCGTCGCCGGTGTTGGCGATCACGCTGAGGTCGCCGCCGACCTCCTCCTGCATCCCCGCCGCGAGTTTGGCGCCGCCGGTGCCGCCGGCGAGGAGCGCGACGCGCATGTGGCTAGGCCCAGTGGTCGGCGTCGGGGAGATCGGTGATGCGGATGCCCGCGTGGACCTTGTAGCGGGTGTTGATCGAGATCAGCATCGGGGTCAGCTGCTCGACGATCCGCGCCATCTCCAGCGCCCCGGCGTTGACCGCGCGCAGGCCCGGGATCAGCTCGATCAGCCGCGCCACCCGCGCCTTGTCGGCCTTTTTGTCGCCGCAGACGAGGATGTCCTCGCCGAGCTCGGCGTCTAGGTCGGCGAGGCTGGGGGCGCCGACCGTGTGCAGGGCGGAGACAACGGTGACCCCCTCGGGGACCATCTCCTGCGCCTGCTGGGCGGCCGAGCCCTGCCAGACGCCGAGCGACCGGGTGGCCTTGCCACTCACGGCGGCGGCGAGCGGCACGGTGCAGTCGACTAGGATCTGGCCCGGCTGCAGCGCCTCGCGCAGGTTGTTGAGGTTCTCGGACTGGGCGCGGAAGGGAACGGTGAGGAAGACGATCTCGCCCTTGGTCGCCGCCTCGGGGTTCTCGAGGCCGGTGACGTCGGCGTCCGGGACCGCCTCTCGGACCTTCGCCGCCGCCTCCTCGGCCCGCTCCGCAGAGCGGGAGCCGAGCACGACCGGCACGCCGGCCTTGGCCCATCGTTTTGCCAGGCCGGCGCCGAGGGCGCCGGTGCCGCCGATGATCGGGATCGGTTCCGCCGGGGTCAAGGCGCGCAGTCTATGCTCCCGGCCGCATGAGGCTCGAGGGACGCAAAGCGCTGGTGACCGGTGGGGCGAGCGGCATCGGCGCCGCCGTTGCGGCGCGGCTCTCCGCCGAGGGGGCCGAGGTCTGGGTCAGCGACGTCAACCTGGAGGGCGCCGAGAAGGTGGCGGGGGAGGTCGCCGGCCACGCGGTCGAGCTCGACGTCACCGATCTCGAAGCGGCGCGCAAAGCGGTCGGCGCCGTCGGCGAGCTCGACGTCCTCGTCAACAACGCCGGCATGGACAACTTCGGCTTCTTCGTCTACGTGACCCAGGAGCAGTGGCAGCAGGTGCTCGACATCAACCTCGGCGGCGCCATGAACCTCACCCACGCCGCGCTGCCGGGGATGCAGGAGCGCGGCTACGGCCGCATCGTCAACATCTCCTCGGAGGCGGGCCGCGTCGGTTCCAAGGGCTCGGCCGCCTACTCGGCCGCGAAAGCGGGGTTGATCGGCTTCACCAAGGCGATCGCCCGCGAGAGCGCCCGCTACGGCGTCACCGCCAACGCGATCGCCCCCGGCCCGATCGAGACCCCGTTGCTGATGGGCGCCAAGGAGTTCGGCGAGATCGGCGAAAAGGTGATCGAGACGATGAAGTCGTCCACCCAGATGGGCCGCCTCGGCCAGCCCGAGGAGGTCGCGGCGGCCGTGGCCTTTCTCGCCTCCGACGACGCCAGCTACGTGACGGGCGAGACCCTGGGCGTCAGCGGCGGCCTCGGCATGGTCTGAACCCCGCGAGCTCCGCAAAAACAAGCGGGGTAAGGGGGGAGAGCAGGGGTGGTCGCTGACTTATAGGCGCTATGGCGCCCAAAACTCAGCAAGTGTGGTCACTGGTCAGGCGACAGCATGGGGTGATCTCGCGCCGGCAGCTTCTTGCGCTTGGGTTCACCCAGGATGGGATCAAGCACCGGATCTCGATTGGGCGACTCCACCGCGTGCGGCGCGGCGTTTACTCAATTGGGCGTCCGGAGGTGAACGGCTATGGACGCTGGATGGCAGCGGTGCTCGCTTGTGGTGACGGGGCTGTTCTTAGTCATTCCAGCGCGGCAGCGTTGTGGCGGATCGGCTTCGAGGATCGTGACGCAATCGAGCTCTCCCTACCCAGCCCTTTTCAGAAGCGCCATCGTGGCCTCAAAGTCCACCGCCGCTCGTCTCTCGGGTCTGGTGACGTGACCACCGAGTACGGCATCCCCGTCACCACGCCGATCCAGACGCTGATCGACATGGCGGTCCGCCTTGACCAACGTGGGATCGAGCGGATGATCAACGAGGCGGACAAGTACAACCTCACCACCCCGCCGGCGCTCCGCACGGCCTTGGAGGAGCGCACCGGTGAGCCCGGCGTGGCGGTCCTCCGCGACATCCTCGACCGGCGCACCTTCCGGCTCACCAAGGAGGAGCTGGAACGGCGCTTCCTGCCCCTTGCCGCCAAGGCCGGCCTTCCCGTCCCGCTCACCGGCCAGTGGGTCAACGAGTTCGAAGTCGACTTCTACTGGCCGGATTTGGGGCTGGTCGTCGAGACCGACGGTCTCCGCTACCACCGCACCCCGGCCGAGCAGGCTCGGGATCGGCTCCGCGACCAAGCGCATACCGCCGCCGGTCTCATCCAGCTCCGCTTCACCCACGAGCAGGTGCGCTACGAACCGGACTACGTGGTGAGGGTCCTCGCTCAGACCGCGAGCCGCTTGGCCATCTCGACGAAGTAGTCGAGCGCATGCGGGTTCGCCAGCGAGTCGCGGCTGGCCGCCTTCTCCACCGGCGTCCCCATCAGGATCCGCTTCACCGGCACCTCGAGTACCTTGCCGCTGAGGGTGCGGGGCACCTCCTCGATCTGGAAGACCTCGTCGGGTACGTGCCTGGGCGAGCAGCGCTCGCGCACCCGCCGGGCGATCTCCCGCGGCAGCTCCTCGTCCAGCTCCGCCCCCTCGCGCATGACCACGAACAGCGGCATCCAGCCGTCGGTCCCCGGACGCGGCACGTCGACGACCAGCGCGTCGACGATCGCGTCGATGCTGAGCACCGCGCGGTAGATCTCGCTCGTCCCCATGCGGATGCCGCCGCGGTTGATAGTCGAGTCGGAGCGGCCGTAGATGATCGCCGTCCCCCTCCCCGTCAGTTCGATCCAGTCGCCGTGGCGCCAGGTGCCGGGGAACATCTCGAAGTAGCTCTCGCGGTAGCGGCCGCCGGCCTCGTCGCCCCAGAAGTAGATCGGCATCGAGGGCATCGGCTCGGTGACGACCAGCTCGCCCACCTCTTCGATTACCGGCTCCCCCGCTTCGTTCCAGGCCTCGACGGCGGCGCCGAGCGCCCGCGCCTGCAGCTCGCCGCGGTAGACCGGCAGCGTCGCCACGCCGCCGACGAAGGCCGTGCAGAGATCGGTGCCGCCGCTGGTCGAGAACAGCCAGGTGTCGCTGCCGAGGTGCTCGTAGATCCAGTCGAAGCCCTCGGGGGAGAGGGGGGAGCCGGTCGAGCCGACCGCCTTCAGCGCGCTGAGGTCACGACCGGCGCCCGGCTCGACCCCGGCCTTCATGCAGGCGCCGATGTAGGCGGCGCTGGTCCCGAACATCGTCACCTCCGCCCGCGCGGCCAGCTCCCAGAGCGTCGTCATGTCGGGATGGCCAGGGTTGCCGTCGTAGAGGACGATCGCCGCCCGCGTCAGCAGCCCGGAG
Organism: Actinomycetota bacterium; assembly: GCA_030852475.1. Classification (GTDB taxonomy): domain Bacteria; phylum Actinomycetota; class Thermoleophilia; order Solirubrobacterales; family 70-9; genus VAYN01. Next base: position 4,371 of record JALYWY010000296.1, read on the forward strand.
ACGAGGAAGTTCCACATCATCCAGCCGGTCGTCGTGAACCAGAAGAGGCGGTCGCCGGGGTGGGCGTCGACGTGAAGGTGGAGCTTCTTCAGGTGCTCGAGCAGGATCCCGCCCTGTCCCTGGACGATCGCCTTCGGCAATCCGGTGGTGCCGGAGGAGTAGAGGACCCAGAGCGGGTGGTCGAAAGGGACGCGGTCGAAGGTGAGCTCGGCGCCCTCTCCGTTGAGCAGCAGCTCCTCCCAGCGCAGCGCGTCCCGCAGCGGCGAGAGATCCGGCTCCGGGTCGAGGTAGGGGAGGACGACGGTGCGCTGCAGGCTCGGCATCGCCTCCTGCAGCTGGGCGACGGTGTCGCGGCGGTCGAAGTCCTTGCCGCCGTAGCGGTAGCCGTCGACCGCGAAGAGGACCTTGGGCTCGATCTGGGCGAAGCGGTCGATCACGCTGGCGGGGCCGAAGTCGGGCGAGCAGCTGGACCAGACGGCGCCGATCGAGGTGGTGGCGAGGAAGGCGACGATCGCCTCGGGGATGTTCGGCAGGTAGGCGACGACACGGTCGCCGCGCTCGACGCCCAGCGCGCGCAGTCCCGCCGCGGTCGCGGCGACCTGCCGCTGCAGCTCGCCCCAGCTCAGCTCCTGCAGCTCGCGCAGCTCCGATGCGTGGAGGATCGCCACCTCGCCGTCGTCCTTGCCGGCGAAGACGTGCTCGGCGTAGTTCAGCGAGGTGCCCGGGAACCACTCGGCGCCGGGCATCTCGCGGCTGCCCAGGACCGCGCCCCGCTCGCCGTCGGCCTGGACGCCGAAGAAGTCCCAGATCGCGTCCCAGAACGCCTCGAGGCCGTCGACCGACCACTGCCAGAGCTCCGCGTAGCCGTCGAAGGCGAGGCCGCGCTCGCGCTCCAGCCAGCGCATGAATTCGACGATGCGCGAGCGCTCGACCAGTTCGGCCGATGGCTCCCAGAGCAGCTCCCCCGCGGCGGCGTTCACGGCGTCAGCCTATTCATGCCGGAGGTGGGATTCGAACCCACAAGCCCGCAAGGGCAATCGATTTTGAGTCGATCGCGTATGCCAGTTCCGCCACTCCGGCTCTGACCGGAACGATAGAGCCAGCACGGGTGAGCGACTACACCGGCTGGGGCGAAGCGCCGGCGCCGTAATCCTCACCGGACCCGATCGGGCGCTCCTCCTCGACGTGCCACTCCTGGTTGAAGGCGTAGAGCGCGGCGGCGATGAGGACGATCTGCAGCAGGCCGAGGATGATCACCAGCAGGCCGATCGCCGAAGAGGGGATCAGCGCCTCGTCGAAGCCGGCGCGGTCGCGGTTGAACCAGCTTTCGGCGCCGACCGCGCAGAAGATCGCCAGGATCATCGAGAGCGCCGCCGCCACCGGCAGGATGCCGCGGTTCCAGCGGGCGACGAGGAAGGCGAAGAAGGCGTAGAGGAGGGCGTAGATCGCGCAGACGATCCCCATCCCGCCGCCGCCCTTCAATAGCGACCAGCCGCCGATCGTGATCAGCCCCGCGAGGATGGCCGTCGCGGCCAGCAACAGCACGACCACGAACTTGGTCGAGACCGAGCTCGCCTTTTCCCGATTTGGCCGCCACAGTTCGTAGCCGGGCCTTACCTCTCCTACCGCCACGCCCCGATCATAGAATCTGTCAGCGACGCGGCGGCATTGGCGGCGCGTTAAGGCCCTCGGGCCGGCCACGCGGGCGTGGCGGAATTTGGCAGACGCGCCAGGTTTAGGTCCTGGTGGGCTTCGGCCCGTGGGGGTTCAAGTCCCTCCGCCCGCACTCCCCAAACGCGCTCGCGCGTTACGATCAGATCCCTGGGGCACTGGCCAAACTGGCTAAGGCACCGGTCTCCAAAACCGGCGATTCTAGGTTCGAGTCCTAGGTGCCCCGTCTCGGTTCCCTCGCTCCTTCATCGGGTAGCTTCGACCCGTACTTCTACGAAGGGAGCGAGCATGGCGACGAGGAACGGCAGCGCGGAGTGGAAGGGCGACCTCAAAGGCGGGAGCGGCACCGTCAAGGTCGGTGACGGCGTCTTCGAGGGCGCTTATTCGTTCTCCTCGCGGTTCGAGGAGGGGGAGGGGACCAATCCCGAGGAGCTGCTCGCGGCAGCCCACTCGGCGTGCTTCGCGATGGCGCTGAGCCTGATCATCGGCGAAGACGGGCACACGCCGGAGTCGCTGCGGGCGCAGGCCAGGGCCCAGCTGCGCAACGTCGACGGGGTGCCGACGATCGCCCGGATCGATCTCGAAGTCGAGGGTTCCGTGCCGGGCATCGACGAGGACGCGTTCCGCTCCTACGCGGAGAAAGCCAAGGCCGGGTGCGTGGTCTCTAGGGCGCTGGCGGGCGTTCCCGAGATAGAGCTGCAGGCGCGGCTCGTCTAACCCTCGACCGAGGCCGCCTGCTGCGAGGCCGGGCAGATCTCGAGCCCGTCGGCGAGGGCGAAGAAGGCGCGGGCGAAGGGGGTCGAGGAGGTCGCCTCGCGCAGGTGCGCCCAGTCGATCTGCTCGCGCAGGGAGCGGGTGATGAGGATCAGGTCGCGGTAGTCGGCGCTGTGCTCGTCGAGGGCGAACAGCTTGGTGATGAGGATGTCGTTGAGGTCCATCACCCGCATGTGCATCGCCATCACGCTGAGCTCGTCGCCGCGGGCGATCACCTCGTCGTCGATCCGCATCCCCGAAGGTTCGAAGATCAGGTCGATGAGGATGTCGCCGTCCCAGGCCTTCCGCAGCCAGTGCTCGGGCGGGTCCTCGGGGCGCATCCCGGCCTCCACCAGGGCCTCCTGAGCCCGCTCGGCGTCCTCGCGCTTGAGCATCAGGTCGATGTCGTTGCTGGACGGGGGACCGCCGCGCGCCCAGCAGCCGAGCCCGCCGCCGAGCAGGAAGGGGATGCCCTGCTCCTGCAGCGCCGCGGCCGCCCGCTTGAGGGTGTCGGTCAGCTCCTCGGCGACCTCGCTCTTGCCCAGTCCCTCTGCCATGCCCCCTTTCGCTGCCCCGTCGAGCGCTCCGATAAACGCCGCTCAGGGCGGGTAGGGGTGCGGGGTGACTTCATCTACCGAGGCGGGACGGCTGCGCATCGCCGCCACCGGCGACATCCACTGCCGCGACTCCAACCGCGAGGCGATCGTCTCCTCCTTCGCCCAGCTCGAAGACGTCGACCTGGTTCTCGTCGCCGGCGACCTGACCAGCCACGGACTGCTGGAGGAGGCGGAAATCCTCTGCGCCGCGGCGGCCGAGACGGAGGCGCCGGTCTACGCCGTGCTCGGCAACCACGACTGGCACGCCGGCGAAGCGGAGGCGATCCGGCGGCGTCTGGAGGAGGGGGGCGTGCAGATGCTCGACCGCCGCGCTGCCGTCTGCCAGGTCGGCGACGTCGAGGTCGGCCTGGTCGGCCTCAAGGGATTCGTCGGCGGCTTCGCGCCACGGCACCTGCCGGACTTCGGCGAGCCCTCGCTGCGCGGCGTCTACGCCGAGGCGACGGAAGAAGTGCAGGCGCTCGACGAGGGGCTGCGGGAGGTGGCGACCTGCCCGGTGCGGATCGTCCTCCTCCACTACGCGCCCTGCGAAGAAACGCTGGAGGGCGAGCCGCGGGAGATCTGGGTCTTCCTCGGCAGCGATCGCTTCGCCGCGCCGATCCTCGAGCACGGTCCCGACCTCGTCCTCCACGGCCACGCCCACGCCGGCTCGCCGGACGGGATGATCGGCGAGACCCCGGTCCACAACGTCTCCCAACCCGTGCTGGGGACGGACTTCCGGATCTTCGAGCTCGACGTCAGCCGGGCGCACAGCCCGATCCCGTAGGGACGTCAGCGCCTGGTGGGTTCGAGCCCGATCAGGTCGTAGTAGCCGACCAGGTAGAGGCGCTCGCCGTCGGAGATCATCGGCGTGTAGCCGGACTCCTTGATGCGGAAGATCGGTTTGTGGGTGTGGACGTCGAGGCCGATGGTCTCTTTGGTCTCGAAGCTGGAGGTGTAGACGGTGTGGCCGATCACGATGGCGGTGCCGGGGATCGGGCCGCCGACGTCGTAGTGCCAGCGCTTCTTGCCGGTGCGCGCGTCGAGGGCGAAGAAGCGGCCGTTTTCGGCGCCGATGTAGACGGTGGGCGGGGTGCCGGGGACCTGGGCGACCGCCGGCGAGCCGTAGACGTAGTCGCCGGTGTCGAAGGACCAGGCGACCTTGCCGGTCTTCTCGTCGAAGGCGTAGACGGTGCCGTCGTCGCGGGCGGCGTAGACCTTGCCGAAGGCGACCGCGGGGGAGGAGAAGAAGCCGCCGCGGCCGTAGGGCGGGACCTCGCTCGTGTTGGTGCGCCAGACGACCTTGCCGCTCTTGGCGTCGAGGGCGAACATCGAGCTCTGGTAGTCGGCGGCGAAGACCCTTCCGTCGTGGTAGCTGGGGCTGGCTTTGATCGCGCCGGGGGCGTGGAACCGCCACTTCACCCGGCCGCTGTCGGCGTGCAGGGCCAGCAGGCCGGCGGTGTTGCTGCCGAGGTAGAGCATCCCGTCGATCGCCAGCGGCGAGGATTCGAACGGCGTGCCGAACTTCCGGACCCAGACTTTGCGCCCGGTCTTGGCGTCGCCGGCCGCGAGGTGCCCGTCGAGGAAGGCCCCGTAGACCCGCCCCCGGTAGTAGACCGGCGCGGTGACCATGTTGGGTTCGCCTTTGTCGCTCGGCCGCACGTTCAGCTGCCAGAGGACCTTGCGGTCCTTCAGGCGCACCGCTTTGCCGTTGCCGTACTTGTTGATCACGTAGGCGACCCCGTCGTGGATCGCGGGCGGGAACTCGATCAGCGCGTGCGTGTTGATCGACCAGGCCTGCTTCAGCGGCGGGTCGAGCGCCTTCGCCTTGGCGGGCAGGTAGTGCGTCCGCTCCGGGATGCGGCCGAAGAGCGGCCAGTCGACGTAGCGCGAGCCCGAGGCGGGGTCTTTGTTCGAGGCGGTGGTGGCCTCGTCAGAGTCGCCGCAGCCGACAGCGACGAGCGCCAGCACCAGCACGACCAGCATCGAAGTTGCAGCACGCATCGTTCCCTCTCATCGGCAGCGCGGCACGTCCCCTGAACGTCCGAGCTGGCCTTCGTCTCGACTGAAAGAAGCGGCGGACGAGAATCGAACTCGCATCATTAGCTTGGAAGGCTAAGGCTCTACCATTGAGCTACCGCCGCGCGCTTAGGGAGGGTAGCCGCCATCCCGCCGATTCGTCAGAATGAAGACCCCACGGGGAGTGGCGCAGTCTGGTAGCGCACTCGGCTGGGGGCCGAGCGGTCGCAGGTTCAAATCCTGTCTCCCCGATAGCAGTCCCTCATTGAAGCTCCCGATCGGCCGCCGTGGCTACCGACTCGGTGAAGCGCCGCTCGAGGCCGGAGTGGACATCCTTCGGGACCCCTGGTCACTGACCGCCGCGGCGACGACCATGGCCGCGGCAGCTGCGATCGCCATCGCCAGACTCACCTTCAACAGCAGCGCGCCGGCGATGGCGCCGGCGAGGATCGCCGCGATCGCCGCGCCGCGCAGTACCAGCTCACCCTCCGACGCGATGCCCGTCGGAGTGTGCGAGGTGAAGGCGCTGAGGGTGAGGTTGAGGACGGTGGTGGCGAGGTTTGGATCACCGATCCGCCGCGCGATCGTGTTCCGCAGTCCCATCGCTACGGAAAGGATCGCGATCAGCAGATAGGCGACCAGCTCACCGGGCTCTACGTTGGCGAGCGCCGCCAGCATGGCCGCGATGACCAGCAGGCCGATCTCCGCCGCCATCGCCGCTTGCAGCCCGTTCCCAGATTCCGGGCTCATCTGGCGCGTCAGCAGCGCCGCGGCCGAGCCGCCGGCGAGGAAGGCGGCGAGTGCAATCAGCGGCGCCAGCACCGGGGCGCCGGACACGTCGGCGATGCCGAGCCCGAGGAAGACGACGTTGCCGGTCTGCATCGCTGCGAAGACCTGGCCGAGGGCGAGGAAGCTGACCGCGTCGATGATCCCCGTCACGAAGGTGAGGACCAGCAGGGTTCTCGTCAGCGGATCCCGCATGGATACGAATTTGATCTACGACGTCCGCCTCCTCCGTGGCCACATCTGTTGCGTTTCGCGGAAGACGGTTGGAATCCGGGGATACGAGGGTGATACGGAGGCGCGTTTAACCGACTGCCGGAGCCATGGATCTGCGGCTGGATGCTCGGATAGCCTCCTTCCGTGTCAGAGATTGGCGAGATCGGCAAGCTGCGACGGGTTCCTCTTCGGGAAGTTTGGCCGCACGAGGCTTGGGATTTCACGACGTGGCTCGAGCGCAATCCAGATGTCCTCAGCGATCTTCTCGATTACCCGCTGGAGAGCGTGGAGCGCGAGCGCCGTGCCGGCAGCTTCAGTGTCGACCTCGTAGCCGAAGACAGCTCCGGTGCGACCGTTGTGATCGAGAACCAACTTGAGAAGAGTGATCACGACCACCTCGGCAAGCTGATCACCTATCTATCGGCGCTGGAAGCGAAAAGCGCAATCTGGATCGTCAGCGAGCCGCGGCCCGAGCATGTGGGGGCGATTACCTGGCTCAACGAGACGGTGGAGGCGAGTTTCTACCTGCTCCAAGCGGAGGCGGTGCGAATCGGGGACTCCCTTCCGGCTCCATTGCTGACGCTGATCACCGGGCCGAGCCCCGAGACGCGGGAAGTTGGTGCCAAGAAGCAGGAGCGAGTTGAGCGGCACGATCTTCGCGAAGCCTTTTGGGCGGCTTTGATCGAGCGGGCGAAGCAACGAACCAAGCTCCATGCTGCCGTCTCACCCAACACCGACACCTGGCTCAGCGCGGGTTCCGGCCGCAGCGGCATCCACTTCACCTACGTGTTGCATCAGCACGACACCGATGTTGAGCTGAGGATCGAGGGCAGCGACAAAGCCGACAATTACCGCATCTTCAGCGCACTAGAGCAGCATCGCGTCGAGATCGAGACGGCGTTCGGCGAGCCCTTGAATTGGAGCTTGGTGGAGGGACGCAAGAAGTGCGCAATTACGAAGAATCTTCCCGCTGGCGGATACCGCCAAGAGGAATCGGGTTGGCCGGCGATCCAGGACGCGATGATCGACGCCATGGTCCGCCTGGAGAAGGCCTTCAAGCCCCACATCGCGGCGCTCCCCTCCTGAGCGGCGTTCTCAAAGCCGTCAAGCACTGCATTCTGCAACCCGGCTAGTCGCAAGGAGCCACTGCAGTGAAGCTGCTCGTCCGAATCTCGCGCAGCTGTTTCGTTGACGAGTCGTACGTCCCGTCCAGCTGAACCGAAAAGACGCGACAGATCGTCGCGATCCCAAAGGACTCGTTGTAGTCAGCGTCGATGACAGTGATTTCGTCGCCTTGGTGCGAGTAGAGGTCGCCCTTTCGGATGAATAGTTCCAGGGTTGCGACCATCCGCGCTTCGAGCTGAAACGCGTTTTCATCCCCCTCCAGGGGCCAGGCGCCGATCAGGGCGATCTCTGACACTTCTTGGACAGACTCGATGAAGAGCTGGTCGACCTCGAGATTCAGGCCGATGACCGAGGTCTGGCTCTCGTCGTAATCGAGGGCTTCCTCCTCGATCGTTGACACCACGATGGATCGCGGATCCCCCGGGATCGCGAACATATGCTCGAGTTCCAGCTCGATCGCGTCGACCCGGGGGAGCTGGTCAGTGAAATCGGCGATCCGAGGTATGCGGCGGATGGCATCGGCGGCCAGCCCGCGAGCCTGGAGCTCCTCGCGCAGCTCCGCCAAGAGCTCGTACGAGTGGTTTGGCGAGAATGCGGCTCTGTCGGCGCTGATGAGGATGACAGGCGAATATTCCGTGGCCGCCTCACACAAGGTCTCCCATAGGACCGTGTCTCTGTAGCCATCCTTGCCGCCCGAATCGAACGGACGGCAGCGATCCAGGGCCCGCCGCACAACCTCGGCGTGGTCAACCTGAGGGTATGGAAGCAAGATCCCCCCGGAGGACAGGAAGATCTCGCGGAGCTCCTCGGCAAAGCTCGCGGATGCCTCGTCCAGGTCAACAGCCTCCGTGGGCGAGGCGACATCGAGGCCAAGGCGTCGGAGAGACCGAACCCCCTTGTCCACCTTGCGGCGTGCCGAGGCCAAGTCCTGCTTGTGGAGATTCACCGCCTCGTCAAAGGCAATCTGAGGAATGAGCAGGCCGATGCGTTGATGTCGTGCCTCTCGCAGGAGGAGTCGGGCCGGCGTCCGTCGGAGAAATGGGTCTTCCCGGATTGCGTTTGCGTCTAAGGCGTAGTAGTCCACAGTCAGTCAGTTCACTCTGCCAGGATCCCGGTGTTTGCCGATCACTCGTGCGCCTTCGTCAAAGCCGGGATGCGCGGCTCGAGCACGGTGTCGAGCCGGACCGTCGACCAGTGCCCGGAGGCGGTTCACATGCGATCCTCCAGCCGATGTGGCTTCAGCGGACGATCCGGTTGCCGGCTAAGTCGCGGGGGTTTCACCTCGTCACCGGGGAGGTGCTCGAGGGGCTGCCGGAGCTGCGGCGGATCTCGGTCGGGCTGGTCCACCTGCTGATCCAGCACACCTCGGCTTCGCTGGCGCTGAACGAGAACGCCTCGCCGGAGGTGCGGCGGGACTTCGAGAGCTGGTTCAGCCAGGCGGTGCCGGAAGGCGCTCCGTACTGGACGCACACCCTGGAGGGCCCCGACGACATGCCCGCGCACATCAAGGCGGCGTTGCTGGGGCCTTCGCTGACCCTGCCGGTGAGCGACGGCCGCCTCGCGCTCGGGACGTGGCAGGGCATCTATCTGTGCGAGCACCGCGATCACGGCGGTTCCCGTTCGCTCGTCGCCACCGCTTGGGGCGAGGCCGCTGAGGAGTAGCGGCTAGCGCACCGGTCGCGTCGCGCTGCGCTCGCGCGACTTGCGCACGATGTAGACGATCGCGATCGCGCAGATGAGGGAGAAGAAGAAGCCCGCCCCCTCGTTGTCGTCGAAGACGAAGTAGGCGATCAGGCCGGCGACGAGCGAGCCGCCGATCCCGACCAGCATCGTCTCGAACAGGCTCATCGGGTCGCGGCCCGGAAGCAGCAGGCGGGCGAGGGCGCCGATGATCAGGCCCATCACGATCAGCCCGAGGATGAAGAGGATCACGTCCATGAGGGCAGGTATTCCCGCCAACTGGGTAGAGGAAACGCGTGGCCAGCGCAATCGGCACCGGTGAGCTGCTGAAGGACCGCTACCGGCTCGAGCGCACGCTCGGGCGCGGCGGCATGGCCGCGGTCTGGCTCGGGCACGACGAGGTGCTGGACCGGCCGGTGGCGGTGAAGGTGCTCTCGGACACGATCGCCTCCGACCCCGGCTTCGTCGCCCGCTTCCGGCGCGAGGCGCAGACGGCGGCCGGGCTCTCGCACCCGAACCTGGTCGGCGTCTACGACTTCTCCGAAGAGGGCGAGCGGCCGTACCTGGTGATGCAGTTCGTCCCCGGCGAGAGCCTGGCGGCGCGGCTGGAGCGGGGGGAAGGGATCGATTGCGACAAGCTGGCGCGGGAACTGCTCGACGCGGTCGCCCACATCCACGAGGTCGGGATCCTGCACCGCGACATCAAGCCGGGGAACATCATCGTCGAACCGGACGGGACCGCGAAGCTGATCGACTTCGGGATCGCGCTGCCGCGAGACGCGACCGCGCTGACCAGCACCGGCCTCGTGCTCGGCACCGAGCGCTACGCGGCGCCGGAGGTGATGGAGGGCAAGCCGGCGACCGAGCGCTCCGATCTCTATTCCTGCGGCCTCGTCCTGCGCTCGTGCGAGGGGCGGTGCTCGCGGACGCTGGGGTTCCTGGTCGGCGAGATGACGAGCAGGGATCCGCACGACCGGCCGCTCTCCGCACGGCATGCGCTCGAGCGGCTTGAACAGCCGGAAGTCGTGGAGGAACCGACGCAGGTCTTGGCGCCCACGCCGCCGCCCCCGTCGCCGCCGCCTTCTTCTCCAGTCCCATCTGACTCGGGCGACGGCCGTAGGACCGCCATCGCCGCGATTCTCGGTCTGCTTGCTCTTTTCCTCGTCGTCGCCGTGGTCGCCCTCAGCGGCGGCGGGGACGATTCCGGGGGGAAAGCGGACAAACAATCGGCGCAGGCCGAGCGCCCAAAAGGTGAGCAGAGCCAAAACGCGAGTGCCGGCGCCGGCGCGGCCGACGAAGAAGCCGACCAGCCGACCGCCTCCACCGAAAGCGCCGAAACGGAAGAGCCGGCGGAATCACCCGAAGCAACTGAAAGCAACGAAGGGGGAGTCGCCCCGCCCGAGCCCGAAGGAACCGACCCCGCGCAGGGCGCCGCCCTCAACGAAGAAGGGTTCGCGCTGATCCAGGCCGGCGACTACGAAGGGGCGGTGCCGGTTCTCGAAGAAGCCGTCGCCTCCTTCCCCGAAGGCACCGAAGACCTCAACTACGCCTACGCCCTCTTCAACCTCGGCAGCGCCCTCCGCCTCAGCGGCCGGCCTGACGAGGCGATCCCGGTCCTCGAACGCCGGCTCGAAATCCCCAACCAGGAAGGGGAGGTGCGCAAGGAGCTGGAAGCCGCCTACGCCGAAGCCGGCATCGAGGGCGACGACTAGCTAGGCGCGGCCGACCGCTTGCGCGATCCGCTCCACCGCCGCTTCGACCAGCGCGGGTGAGGTGCCGAGGTTGAGGCGGGCGAAGCCGGCTCCCTGAGGGCCGAACTGGGGACCGGGGCTGAGAGCCAGCCGTCCCCGCTCGAGGATCGGCTGCGACGGGTCCGGTCCAAGGTCGAGGGCCCGGAAGTCCAGCCAGGCGAGGTAGCTCGCTTCCGGCGCCCGGTAGCCGACCTCGGGTAGCTGCTCGGCGAGCAGCTCGCCCAGCAGCTTGCGGTTGTGGTCGAGCACGGCGAGGACGTCGTCCAGCCACGCCCCGCCTTCGCGGAAGGCGGCGATCGAGCCGATCGCGCCGAGGTGGCCGCAGTGGGTCGCGCTGACCGGCAGCCGTTCGACCACCGCATTGGCCTCGGCCGAGGCGGTGACGATCTCCGCGCAGCGCAGCCCGGCGAGGTTGAACGCCTTCGAGGCCGACCAGAAGGCGATCCCGCGTGCCGCCGCGGCCTGCGAGACGGTGAGGAAGGGGACGTGCTCGGCGCCGGGCAGGGTCAGGGAGGCATGGATCTCATCGGCCAGCACCCAGGCGCCGTGCCGCGCCGCCGAGTCGGCGACCGCGGCCAGCTGCTCCCGGCTCGGCACGGTCCCGGCCGGGTTGTGGGGGCTGCAGAGGATCAGCGCCACCGCTCCCGCTGCGAACTCGCGGTCGATCGCCTCGGGGTCGAGCTCTCCCTCGACGAGGGGCGCTTCGGCCAGCTCGCACTCCGCCTCCTCGACCACCGCGAAGAAGGGGTGGTAGACCGGCGTGTCGAGGACGACGCGGTCGCCGGGACGGGAGATCGCCTTCAGGACCGAGGTGATCGCGCCGACGACGTCGGGGCTGGGGGAGACCATCGTCGGGTCGACATCCCACCGATGGCGCTCTCGCGCGAAAGCGGCGAAGGCGAGGCCCAGCTCCACCGGGTTGGAATAGCCGCAATCGTCGTTCTCGACCGCCGTCAGCAGCGCCTCCTTGATCGGCTCGGCGAGCGGGAAGTCCATCTCCGCCACCCACGCCGGCAGCACGTCCTCGGGGTACTGGCTCCACTTCGCGCTGCGGCGCCGTCGGAGCTCGGCGAGCGGGAGATGGGTGAGGGCGGGAGAGAGGTTCAAGCGCGCCAGCAGTATCGCTACCCGCCTCATTCGTGGCTCATCTGCCCTATCCTTCGAGACGAACGTATGCGAACATATGTTCGTGTTCGTGATCGCGAGAGACCGCCCCCTGAAACCGGGTCCTCGCCCGCGGCACCGTCCTGAGTTGAGCCGGCCTCTATGGACGCGGGGGCGGGAGGCGCATTCCCTTCCCTAAATGCCGCGGCAAGAAGAACCCCAGATCGGCCTGAGCAAGGCAATTCGGCAGCTTCGGAAGGAGATCCACCTGAGCCAGGAAGCGCTTGGACTGAGCGCCGGCATCCACCCGACCTGGATCTCGCACATCGAGTCGGGCCGCGTCAACCCCACCTGGGGCAACGTGCGCCGGATCGCGCTCGGCCTGCGGGTGCCGCTGGACGAGCTGGCGGCGCTGGCCGAGGACCTCGAGGCCAAATACTCGACCGCCCCCCGGTCTGGAGACAACGGGGGGCGGTAGAAACAACCTTGGGGTGGGTTGCGCCCAACTCTATACCCGGTTGTTCCTGAATAAGACCTCTGCGCTGAGACGTTCGCCGACCGTACGCTCTTATAGGCTCACGATCGTGCTTCGTCTCCCCCGGAAGCCTGCTTTCGCACTTCTTCTCTCCGCGTTGCTGTTGATCGCCGGCTTGGCCGGCTGCGGCAGCAGCGACGACTCGACCACGGACGCCACGGCGGCCAGCTGCAAACCGGGCCAGCTGCCGACCCAGGAGCAGGGCGTGCTGACGGTCGCCACCGACCAGCCCGCCTACCCGCCCTACTTCGAAGACAACGACCCGACCAACGGCAAAGGCTTCGAGAGCGCGGTCGCCTACGCGATCGCCGACCAGCTCGGCTACCCGAAAGCGAAGGTGAAATGGACGGTGGAGCCGTTCAACTCCTCCTACGCGCCGGGTCCGAAGGACTTCGACTTCGACGTCAACCAGATCTCGATCTCGCCGGTGCGCGAAAAAGCGGTCGACTTCTCCTCGCCCTACTACACCGCCAACCAGGCGGTGGTGGCGCTGAAGGGCTCCGAGGCCGCTGGGGCGAAATCGCTGGCCGACCTGCAGGAGACCCAGATCGGCGTCCAGATCGGCACCACCAGCCTCGACGCGGTCGAAGCGGAGATCGAACCGAGCGAGGAGCCGGAAGTCTTCAACAACTCCGGCGACGTGGTCACGGCGCTGAAAAACGAGCAGATCGACGCAGTCGTCGTCGACCTGCCGACGGCGCTGTTCCTGACCGCGGTCCAGGTTCCGGAGGCGACGGTGGTCGGCCAGTTCAGCGCCCCCGGCGGCGACGAGTGGGGGGCGCTGCTGGAGAAAGACTCGCCGCTGACGGCCTGCGTCTCCGAAGCGGTCGACGAGCTGCGCGAGTCCGGTGAGCTCCAGCAGCTCGAGACCCGCTGGATGAGCCAGGCCGCCGGAGCTCCCGAACTGCGCTGACCGAGACCGCCGCCATCAGCGATCGCCGCCTGGCCCGCGAGGAAGCCAGGCGCCGCCAGGCGAGGCGGGGGCAGGCGATCGCGGCGGCTTCGACCGTCCTCGTCCTCGGCGGCCTCGTCGCCCTGGTCCTGACCAGCCCGGGCTGGCCCGAAGTCCGCGAGCTCTTCTTCAACTGGGAGGTCTTCAAGGACTCGTTCCCGGAAGTGCTCGACGCCTTCTGGCTCGACGTGAAGCTGTTCGTGATCGTCGAGGCGGCGGTGCTGGTGGTTGGGTTGGCGCTGGCGCTGCTGCGGACCAGCCGGGGCCCGGCGCTGTTCCCGCTGCGGTTGCTCACCTCCGTCTACGTCGACGTCTTCCGCGGCATCCCGACGATCCTGCTCGTCTACCTGATCGGGTTCGGGATCCCGGCGCTGCAGCTGGCCGGGCTGCCCACGGACCCGGTCGTCCTCGGCGGGATCGCCCTGACCCTCTCCTACAGCGCCTACGTGACCGAGGTCTTCCGGGCCGGGATCGGCTCGGTCCACCGCGGCCAGCGGGACGCGGCGCTCGCGGTCGGCCTCACCGAGGGGCAGACGATGAGGCACGTGATCCTGCCCCAGGCGGTGCGGCGGGTCGCCCCGCCGCTGCTGAACGACTTCGTCGCCCTGCAGAAGGACGTCGCCCTGATCTCGATCATCGGCCCCCAGGAGGCCTTCCGCGTCGCCCAGATCATCCAGGGGCAGACCTTCAACTACACGCCGCTGATCGCCGCCGCGCTGCTCTACCTGGCGGTGACGGTGCCGCTGGCCCGCGTCGTCGACCGCATGGGCGGGCCCGAGGGGGTGGTGCGGTGAGCTCCGCTGCGGGCGAGGTGGTGCTCGCGGTGCGCGGGGTGACCAAGGCCTTCGGCGAGCGCGAGGTGCTCAGGGGGATTGACCTGACCGTCCGCGAGCACGAAGCGGTGGCGCTGATCGGCTCCTCGGGGTCGGGCAAGTCGACCCTGCTGCGCTGCATCGACCTGCTCGAGGAGATCGACGACGGCGACGTCTTTCTCGACGGCGAAGTGATCACCGATCCCGCCGTCGACCCCGTCTCCGTCCGTCGCCGGCTCGGCCTCGTCTTCCAGGCCTACAACCTCTTCCCGCACCTGACCGCGCTGGAGAACGTGGTCCTCGGCGAGCGCCGAGCCCACGGTGCCTCCC
>JALYWY010000298.1 GCA_030852475.1 Actinomycetota bacterium
TGGTCGGGCAACCCGCCCGCGACCCCGTCGAGCAAATTCGAGCTCGCCTCGTTGCCCGGCGGCGGCCCTTGCCCGAAATCGATGGCGGCGCGTCCGTTCTCACCCGGCTTCAGCGCCAAGCCGAAAAGCGACCGGGCGAAAACCTTCACCCCCTTCTCGACCAACATCACCCGGCCGCAGGGGCAGCAGGAGCTGAAAGGGATCGACATCCTGCTGCCGCCGGGGGCGACGGCGAAGCTGAAAGGCGTCCCCTACTGCCCGCCGAAAGCGATCGCCCAGGCGCAGGATCGCTCCGGCGCGGCGGAGCGCAAAAACGCCAGCTGCCCCGACAACAGCAAGATCGGCATCGCCAAAGTCCAGGCCGGCACCGGTCCCTCGCCGCTGGAGATCGAGGGCGACGCCTACCTCGCCGGCCGCCACCAGGGCGCGCCGCTCTCGATCGTGGTCGTGACGCCGGCGATCGCCGGCCCGTTCGACCTTGGCAACGTCGTCGTCCGGGTGCCGCTCTTCCTCGCTTCGGAGACGGCTCGGATCCACCCGAAGACCGACGAGATCCCGCACGTCTTCGGCGGCACCAAACTCGACATCCGCTCGATCTTCCTCAACATCAACCGCAAAGACTTCACCCTCAACGGCACCAACTGCCGCAAAGGGGAGACGACCGGTGCGCTCTACGGGGGCGGCGCCGACCCGCTCAACCAGGGCGCCTTCGCCCCCTTCAAAGTCGCCGAGCCGTTCCAGGCGAAAGGCTGCCGCAAACTGAAGTTCCGCCCGAAGCTGAACGTCCGTCTCTTCGGCAAGACCCAGCGGGCCAAGCACCCGAAACTGCGGGCGGTCCTGAAGGCGCGCGGCAAAGACGCCAACATCCGCCGCGCCGTGGTGGCGCTGCCGCGGGCGCTCTTCCTCGACCAGGCCAGCCTCGGCACGGTCTGCACCAGGGTCCAGTTCGCCGAAGACAAATGCCCGAAACGGTCGATCTACGGGCGCGCCAAGGCCTTCACGCCGCTGCTCGGCAAACCGCTGAAGGGGAAGGTCTACCTGCGCTCCTCGAACAACACGCTGCCGGACATGGTCGCGAAACTCGAGGGCCAGGTGACGATCAATCTCGTCGGCCGCATCGACAGCTTCCGCGGCGGCATCCGCACCACCTTCGGCAAGGTGCCCGACGTCCCCGTCAGCAAGTTCGTGATGATTCTGCCCGGCGGCAAAAAAGGCCTGCTGGTCAACTCCACCAACCTCTGCGCGAAGCCGGTTAAAGCGTTCATCCGGCTCACCGGCCAGAACGGCAAGAAGGTCAACCGCAAGCCGGAGTTGCGAACTCCCTGCGGAAAAAAGAAGAACCCTCGTCGTTCCCAAAGTCGGTGACCTGTTCACCGATAAGTGTCACGTCATAAAACGGTGACACGGTTACCGGGGTAGTCACGCGGGTAGTACTTGCACCACCCGCTCTGCCCTGTATGGTTTTTGTGCGGGAGGGATGTTGTTGGGCGCTTCAGGGGGCGTCCTCGTTAAGAAAACGAGGAGGGAATTTAATGGCAAAGCGCTCGCTTGCGCTGCTTCTCCTGTGTCTCGGGGCTTTGATGGCGATGCCCGTGTTGGCTCAAGCCGACACCTTCGACATCATCGAGTCCCAGGAAGAGCCGCTGGAGAAAGAAAACGGGTTCCAAGCTGGGACCTGCACTGAAAACAGCGAAGAAGAAGATCCGGCGAAAGAGTTCTGCTCAGCGGAAACGCCGGACCTGTTCTTCACCCAGGCCGGCGGACACCCGCCGATCGGGTTCACGCAGTACATCATTCGGCATGACGTAGTCGGTCCGACCCCGTTCGGGACGCTCGAACCGATCGAAGAGCCGATCGCCAACCGGACGATCAAAACCCTGCGCGTCGACCTGCCGCCGGGACTGACCGTCAATCCCCAGGCGACGGAAAAGTGCTCCCGGGAGAAATTCGAAACCAAAGTCGAAACCGAACCGGGCAAATTCGCGCAGGTGCCGCAATGCCCTGACGGCTCGATCGTCGGCGAAGAGGAAGTGTGGCTCGTCGTCAACACCGCGGGCGCTGTGCCCGCTCCTCCGCCCGCTCCGCCGGGAACCTTCCTGCCGAAAGGGTTCGTGATCAAACCGAATCCCGCCCAGGGAACGAAAGTCCCGGTCTACAACATCGAGCCAGAGCCGGGCGAACCCGCACGCTTCGGTTTCGTGATCGCTTTCCAGCGAGTCGTATTCCTGGAGACCGAAGTCGCGTGGGAGAACGACTTCCACGAGAGCTTCACGATCCGTCTCCCCGAACCGTCGGTCCCGTTCTCGACCCTGAAAAGTCGCCTGGTGAACTTCGGCCAGGAGGCGGGGAACCAGAAAACGGGGACCGCGGGTGACGGTACCTACATCACCAACCCGACCACCTGCTTCGACCCCGACCAGTACCCGACCCTCTACTCGACCTGGTTCCGGGCCGAGTCCTGGGGTGAACCGAACCCGACCTTCCCGGAAGGCTCCACGGCTGCCGAGGCGAAACTGCCGGAGGGCATGCAGGCCACCGGCTGCAACCTGGTTCCGTTCGATCCGTCGGTCGAGATCAACCCCGGCACCAGCGCCGTGGATTCACCGGCACCGGCAACGGTGACGACGAAACTCCCCTTCGAGCCCGCCAAAGAAGGTGGGGAAGTCCGTAACGAAGGCAAAGAAGGGATCTCGCAGTCCCACGTCCGCAAAGCCGAAGTCTCCCTGCCGCAGGGCATGGGGCTGAACCCGGCCGGGGCGCAGGGTCTCGTCGCCTGTACCGACGCCCAGTTCAAGAAGGGCGTCCGCGTCTACGACAACGAATGCCCCGAGGCATCCAAAATCGGCCGGGTCGAAGTCGACTCGCCGCCGCTGGCGGAACTGCTCACGGGCGATGTCTACGTCGGGACCCAGAACAGCATGAACCCGGAATCGGGTGACCTGTACCGGATCCTGATCGAAGCGAAGAACGAGAACGAGGGCATTGCCGCCCGCCTCGTCGGCCGCGTCAAGGCCAACAACAAAACCGGGCAGCTGACCGCGGAAATCTACGACGACCTGTCGGGTCAGTTCACCGACCAGCCGGCCGGTCTGCCGCAGGTTCCGTTCGAGGAGATCAGGATCCACTTCGACGGTTCGAAGCAGGTCCTGACCAGCCCGCCGGTGTGCTCGGCCAAAGGCACGAGCCTGTTCGAACCGTGGGCACGCCCCGGTGAACAGAAGCCGGTCGAGTCCTCGGTCGCCCTCAGCACCGACCCGAGTGGCGGTGCCTGCCCGGCGACGATGGCGGAGCGGAAGTTCGCCCCGACCTACAAATCGAACACCGACAGCACCAAAGCCGGCGCCTACTCGCCGCTCCGCGTCCGCATCGGGCGCACCGACGGCCAGCAGGAGCTGAAACTGGTCGACGTCACCCTGCCGAAGGGTCTGACCGGCAAGCTCGCCGGCATCCCCTACTGCCCGGAGGAGGCCATCGCGGCCGCCGTCGGCAAGAGCGGCAACGCCGAGAAAGCCAGCCCGAGCTGCTCGGGCGACAGCAACATCGGCAAAGTGGTGACCAGGTCGGGCACCGGCGCCAACCCGCTGGAGCTCGGCGGCCTTGCCTACCTGGCCGGCCCCTACAAAGGCGCTCCGCTGTCGATGGTGACCATCACCCCGGCGGTGGCGGGCCCGTTCGACCTCGGCACCGTGGTCGTCCGGGTGGCGCTCAACGTCAACCCGGAAACCGCTCAGATCAATGCCGTCTCCGACGTCATCCCCGACGTCTTCGGCGGGGCGAAGCTGGACCTGCGTGCGATCGACCTCCATGTCGACCGCAACAAGTTCATGCTCAACCCGACGAACTGCAAAGCGCAGGCGACGACGGGAGCGATCAACGGCGGCGGCGCTGACCCGACCAACCCGGCCGCGTTCAGCACCTACGCCGTCAACGATCCGTTCCAGGCGAGCGGATGCAACAAACTCGGCTTCAAGCCGAAGCTGAAGATCAAGTTGTTCGGCCCGACGAAACGGACGAAGTTCCCGCGCCTGAAGGCCGTCCTCACCGCCCGCAAGGGCGACGCCAACATGGCTCGTACGGCAGTGACGATGCCGCGCTCGCTGTTCCTCGAACAGGGGCACATCGGCACCGTCTGCACGAGGCCGCAGCTGGCCGCCCATCAGTGCCCGAAAGCCTCGGTTTACGGGAAGGGCTGGGCGAAGTCGCCGTTGCTGAGCAAACCGTTGAAGGGCAAGGTGTACCTCGTGTCCTCCAACAACGAATTGCCGGATCTGCTGGTCGATCTGCGCGGCCAGGTGGACATCCACCTGCGTGGCGTGATCAGCAGCGGCAAAGGCGGAGGCCTGAAGACGGTCTTCCGCAAGGTGCCTGACGTGCCGGTCTCGAAGTTCGTCCTCAACATGAAGGGCGGCAAAAAGAGCCTCCTCGTCAACTCGACCAACACCTGCGCGAAGCCGCAGCGTGCGGTGGTGAAGATGAAGGCTCAGAACGGCAAGAAGAAGAACAACAACAGGTACAAGCTGAACGTCGTCTCCTGCGGCAAGAAGAAGAAGGGCAAGAAGTAGGAGCAGTTCAAGCAAGCGAGTCGATCGCACCGGCGCGGATGGCCGAATAGCCTCCGCGTCGGTGCGCCCGACGCTTTCAGTCCTGATCGTCGCCTACGACAGCCGCGACGATCTCTCCAAGACTCTCCCCGCCCTGCTTTCCGAGCTGGCGGACGGCGACGAGCTGATCGTCGTCGACAACAAGCCCGGTGACGGCAGCGTCGAGGTGGTGCGGGAGCTGGCTCCAGACGCACGGATCATGCGGCCGGGGCGCAACACCGGCTTCGCCGGCGGCTGCAACGCCGGAGCGGCAGAGGCGGGTGGTGACCTGCTCGTGATCCTCAACCCCGACGCCGCGCCGCGGCCCGGCTTCGGCGAGGCGATCCGCCGCCCCTGGATCGAGCAACGAGGGTGGGGGGCCTGGCAGGCGCTGGTCGCCGACGGCGACGGCAAGCGCATCAACTCGGCGGGTAACCCGGTCCACTTCACCGGGATCGTCTGGGCCGGCGGCCACGGCCGCCCGCTCGAGGAGGCTCCGCCCGCCGGCGAGGTGTCCGCCGCCTCCGGCGCCTGCCTGGCGATCCCGCTGGCGCGCTGGCGCGAAGTCGGCGGCTTCCCGGCGGAGTTCTTCATGTACCACGAGGACGTCGACGTCTCGGTCCGGCTGCGCTCGGCGGGGCACCCCGTCGGGATCGAGCCGGCGGCGGTGGTCGCGCACGACTACGACTTTGCCGCCAGCGAGGACAAGTGGCGCTGGCTCGAGCGCAACCGGCTCGCCTTCCTCGTCCGGACCTACCCGGGGGCGCTGCTGGCACTGCTCGCCCCGGCGCTGCTCGCGACCGAGCTGGCGCTGCTGCTGGTCTCCGCCGCCGGCGGCTGGGGAGGGCAGAAGCTGCGGGCGAACCTCGAATTCGTCCGCTGGCTGCCGCGGTTGCTGCGCGAGCGGCGACAGGTCCAGCGCCAGCGCACGATCAGCGCCGGCGAGTTCGCCGTGCACCTCACCCCCGACCTCGACTCCGACCTGATCTCGCCGCTCGTCCGCACCTGGCCGGCGCGCCTGGCGCTGCGCGGCTACTGGCGCCTGGTGCGCCTGTTGCTCCGCTAGTTGGACTGGCTGATCGGGCGGATCAGGATCTCGTTGACGTCGACGTTGGGCGGCTGCTCCAGCGCGTAGATCACCGCACGGGCGATGTCGTCGTCGCTCAGGGCGCTGTCGCCGGGGCGGTTGTCGAAGAAGGGGGTATCGACCATCCCCGGCTCGATCAGGGTGACCCGGATGCCGTGGTTCTCGTGCATCTGCCGCAGCTCCTGCCGCAGCCCCTCGCCGATCGCGGTCGCCGCCCACTTCGTCGCCGAGTAGAGCGAGCCGGGCAGGACCCGCCGGCCGGCGATCGAGCTGGTGACGAGGAAGTGGCCGTCGCCGCGCTCGAGCAGGTGGGGGAGGGTCGCGCGGATCGTCAGCGCCACCCCGTAGACGTTGGTGAGGACCATCGAGCGCCAGTGCTCGGGCGACTCCTCGAGGTAACCGCGGGCAGCGCCGAAGCCGGCGTTGGCGAAGACCGCGTCGATGCGGCCGAAGCGCTCCAGCGCCGTCGCCGCCATCGCCTCGACCTGGTCCCACTCGGTGACGTCGCAGCGGACCGC
>JALYWY010000309.1 GCA_030852475.1 Actinomycetota bacterium
GGGAGGAGCTGGTCGGCCCCTCCAATCGCAGCCTCGTCCACTGGATCCGCCGCCTCGTCTTCCGCGGCGCCTGGCTCGACCAGCGGGTCAAGGAGGGCGAGCTCGACATCGTCTTCGACGAGCGCACCCAGACCTTCGGCTACGTCCAGCCGGACCGCAGCGACGAGCTGATCGAGCTCAGCAAAGAGCCGAGCTGGCGCCGCATCGCCTACCGGCGTTAAGACTCAGAGCGCTCTAGCGCGGCGACTACCGTCAGCGAACCGCCACCCGCCCCGCCCTGGGCGCGGCCGGCGTCGAAGAACTCCTTCGCGGCCTCGGCGTCCTCGTATGCCTCGCCCAGGCGGGTGAGGGAGTCGACGAGCAGGATCACGTCTTCGCCGTCGCCGGCGCGAGACTGCGCCTGGGCGAGCGCGTCGCTGGCGTGGCGCGGCTGGCCGGCGGAGACGATCTCCGCCTGCGGGGCGTCGCGCTTCCAGTCGGCGAGCTCCTCGGGGCTGGGATCGATCAGCAGCGCGACCGGGTCCGGGCCCTTGGGGTCGGCGGCGAGATCGGCGGCGACGCTGCGCAGCAGCGTCGTGCACTCCTCGCGGGTCTCGGCGCAGAGCAGCGTCTGGCGGCCGGCCTCTGGCGGCAGCAGCAGCCCCTGCAGGGTCACGCCCTGCTTGCCGCGGCGACCGAAGCGGCGGCGGCGCCGACGGCGCGGGCGCGGCGCCTCGGTGGCGGGCCGGGAAGCGGGTTCGGGAGCGGGTTCGCGCTCAGGGGCTTTCTCGGGACGATCGCGCGGTTCGCGCGGCTGCTCGTCCCGGTCCTCCTTCGGCTCCTCGCCTTTCTCGACCTCGTCGGAGACGGCCGGCGAGCCGGTGCGGCGGCGCCTGCGACGGCGGCGCGGGCGCTCCTCGCGCTCCTCACCCTCTGCGCTCCGCTCGGCGGCAGGCGCCTCGGCGGAGGCGCCGTTCTCACCCGCCAGCCGCTCGACCAGTTCGCCCTTGGTCAGCATCCGGTACTTCTCGACGCCGGCCTCGGCGGCAAGCAGGTGCAACTCGGACAGGTGCTTTTTCTCCAGCTCAGCCTTGTTCATCGACGCCGCAGGTTATTCAACCGGCCCGACTGGGCGCGGTCGCGGGGTCGACTCCCTCCCTGGCGGCGACCTCGAGCCAGGCGTCGGCCTCGCGCGAACGCTGCCGCCGCGACCATCCCAGCTCCGCCCCCAGCGCGTCGGCAACCGGGCGCACAGCCTTCGCCGTGCGCAGCTCGGGCGCCGCGAGAATCCCCAGCCGGGTGCGGCGGAGGAGCACGTCGGCGACGCTGCGCGCCTGCTCGTGACGGGCGGCCAGGACCGCCTCGGCGAGCAGGTCGGGGCGGCCGGGAGCGATCGGGCGCGCCAGCTTCGGCTCGGCGCGGGCGATCGCGAGGACTTTGCGGGCGGCGTGGCCGTAGCGGAAGGCCAGCTGCTCGGTCGCCTCCTCCCCCACCCCCTCGGGCGCCTCCAGATCCTCTGGGCGCGCCGTCATCCCCAGCGGGATCTCGTGCGTGTGGCAGGGCGCCTCGCGGCCCTCGCGCTCGACCAGGCGGTCGACCGTCTGCTTCGCCATCCGCCGCCAGGTGGTGAGCTTGCCGCCGGTGATCGTCAGCATCCCGGAGGAGGTCTCGTACAGCTCGGCTTTGCGCGAGATATCGACCGACTTGCGCGGGTCGCCGGTGGAGATCAGCGGCCGCACCCCGGCGTAGGCGCCGACCAGGTCGGATTCGCCGAGCGAGGTGCCGAAGAACTCGTTGACGGCCTCGAGTAGGTACTCGACGTCGGCCTCGGCCGGGCGCGGGTGGACGATGTCGCCCTCGAAGTCTTTGTCGGTGGTGCCGATCAGGGTGCGCCCGTACCAGGGCAGCGAGAAGATCATCCGGCCCTCGCCGGCGGGGACGATGCAGGCGGCCTTGCCCATCGGCAGGTCCTTCTGGTCGATCAGCAGGTGGGTGCCGCGGCTGGGCGCGATCCGCGGCACGTCCTCCTCCCCTAGCAGCTCCTCGGGGCGGATCTGGTCGGCGAAGACGCCGGTGGCGTTGACGACGTGGTCGGCGCGCACCTCCATTCGCTCGCCGGACTCCTCCTCGAGGAAGGCGACGCCGGCCGCCTTGCCGTCCTGCGACAGGACCTGGGTCACCTCGGCCCCGTTCAACATCACCGCGCCGAAGCGCTCGGCCTCGCCGAGAACGGTGAGGACGAGGCGAACGTCGTCGGTCTGGCAGTCGTAGAAGAGGTAGGCGTCCTTCGGATCGCGCGGGGCGAGCGCCGGGACCAGGTCCAGCACCTCGTCGCGGTCGATCGTGCGGTGGCGGTCGGGGGACCAGTAGTAGTCGTCGGCCTCCTCGCGGGTGGCGCGGCGCTCGCGGCGGCTGCGGCCGGTTCGCGTGGTCGCCATCACGTCGTACATGTTCAGGCCGAGGCCGAGTTTGCGGTCGCGCCGCTCCTCCCCCAGGGAGGCGACCAGGAACGGGGTCGGATAGACCAGGTGCGGCGCCAGCTGGACCATCAGCTGGCGCTCCAGCAGCGCCTCGCGGACGAGGCCGAGATCGAAGTTCTGCAGGTAGCGGAGGCCGCCGTGGACCATCTTCGAGGAGCGGCTGGAGGTGCCGACCGCGTAGTCGCCGCGCTCGAGCAGGGCGACCGAGTAGCCGCGCGAAGCGGCGTCGAGGGCGACGCCGGCGCCGGTGATGCCGCCGCCGATGACGACGACCTCGAAGTGCTTGCCGGCGATCTCCTCGATGGCGCGGGCGCGGCTCAGCATCAGTCCAGGTAGGTCGTGGTGCGGTCGGCGCCGGGACGCTCGGGCGGCGGCTTCTCCTGGCGCGGGTGGCCGAGGTGCAGGAGGCCGACGAAGCGCTCCTCCTCGGGGAGGCCGACGGCGGCGCAGCCCTCGGGGGTGCGCAGCAGGCCGGGGGTGCGCCAGTAGCCGGCGAAGCCACGGGCGTGGGCGGCGAGGAGGACGATGTAGGAGGAGGCGGCGGTCGCGTGCAGGTCCTCTTCCTCCTCCACCGGGTCGCCGCTGAGGACGCAGGAGACGACGATCAGGGTCGGCGCCCGGTCGAGCTTCGCCGCCCCCTCCGGACCGGCCACCTCCTTCAGCCGCCGCAGCGTCTCCGGCCCCACCACCCGGAAGCGCCAGGGCACGGTGAGGTTGTGGTTGGGCGCCCAGCTCGCCAGCTCGAGCAGCTCGTCGATCTGCTCGCGTGGCAGCGGCTCCGGCCCGAAGGCCTTATGGGTGCGCCTGGTGCGGATCGCGGTCTCGACGTCCATGCGTCGAGGGTATAGCTAGCCAGAGAACGCGATCACGATGAAGGCCGCGATGATGGCGACGAAGCCACCGGTCATGACCGTGCAGATGGCAATGACGCTCTGGGTCATCGTCTGCCGCATCCCCTCGATACCGACGCGCAGTTCCGAGATTTCACCCTTGATCTCGCCGCGCAATTCCTTGATCTCGCCGCGCAGGCCCTTGATGTCACCGTCAACCCGTGCAAAACCTTCTTTCATCTCCCGGTTGACGCGCGCGAAGCCTTCTTTCATCTCCCGGTCAACCCGCGCAAAACCTTCTTTCATCTCCCGGTTGACGCGCGCGAAGTGTTCGTCCACGGTCTCGAAGCGTTCGTTGACTCGATCGAAGCGTTCGTCCATCCGCTCCTTGAAACCCTCGGGGGACTCGCTCATCCCGCTCTCCCTTCTCTCCCTGGCCACCATCACGGTCATGAGCCTAGCGTAACCTTTCGTCTGCACGAAACAAGGCATGAAAGTGCCGATTCGGCACCAACTGCGTGACGGAACTGAAGCTTTAGAGCCCGTAGCGCCAGCGCATCCAGCCGCGGCGGCCGGCGAGGCCGGCGCCGAAGAGGAGCGAGCCGGCGAGGAGACCGGCGACGATCGCGCCGGCGGTGCTGCTGTCGGAGTCGTCGTCGCTCGTTCCCTGCGAAGCCTGCTCCCCGTATTGCAGCTCAGAGGCTTCGGGATCGACGCCGAGGTCCCCCTCGGGCTCACCGGGGAACGGGATCGAGGGCACGGCCCCGGAGGGACCGCCGCCAGGCGCCGCGCCCTTCGGCGACGAACCTCCGGGGATCCCGGATCCCGAGCCCGAGCCGGACCCGGACCCCCCGGGGAAGTTTTCGAAGGCTTCCGACACTTCAGAGGCGGACGGCGCGGGTGAGGACGGGGTCACTCCCCCCGATCTCTTCGAGCTGCCGGTGGAGGAGAGATTCGGTTTCGGCTCCCGCGGGGGGGCGCTGACCGGGAGGTGATGGCCTGCCAGGGGGACGAGCACGTCGGCGGTGACCCAGACCGGCGAGGCTTCCAGGCCCGGAGACTGCAGGAAGTACCCCTCGCTCGTCTGCAGCTCGCGCATGTAGGTGAACGAGCTCTTGCCGTCGCTGAAGCTCGCGGGATCTTTGCCCACGGCGAGCAGTCCCTGCGACGCCCATGCCGTCGCCTGCCCGTTGGCGGGGAGGTTGTTGCCGGGAGCGAAGCCGCCGTTGGGGCGCTTCGCCTGGCGCAGGTAGGCGAGGGCGCGGTCGGATGCCTCCGAGCCCGGCGTCAGCACCTGCAGGACGGCGCCGGTGATCTCGGCCGTGCTCGGGTCCCCGGGCTCGTTCCCCCAGCCGCCGTCTTTCCCCTGCACTTTGCGCAGCCAGGCGACGGTCGGCGCCGCCGCGTCGTTGGCGCCCGCCGCGCGCAGGGCGAGGACCGCATACGCGCTGGTGCCGGGCCAGCCCTGGTAGGAGCCGCTGTCGCGCCGCTGCGCGAGCAGGCGGTCGACGAGGTCTTCGCCTTTGAAGTCACGCGGATCGACCCCGGCCGCCGTGAGGGCGAGGATCGTGCGGGCGAAGTCGCCGGCGTCCCTGACTTCGTCGAGGTGGTTGCGGAGGAAATCGACGGGGGTTTTGCCGCTGCTGCTGACCACGTCGAGGGGATTGCGGCCGGCGGCGGCCAGTCCCAGCATCGTCCAGCCCGTCATTTCCGCGCCGGCGTCGCGCTCGGCGGAAGCGGCGAAGCCGCCGCTGGG
Source organism: Actinomycetota bacterium (assembly GCA_030852475.1). Lineage (GTDB taxonomy): Bacteria > Actinomycetota > Thermoleophilia > Solirubrobacterales > 70-9 > VAYN01. The sequence goes on from JALYWY010000309.1 coordinate 5,046, forward strand.
CCGCTGCTGCGTCTCCAGCCAGTCGGCGGCGCGGGTGACCGAGTTCGCCTCGGCGGGGGCGGGCGCCAGCGCGCCGAGGGCGAAGACCGCGAGCAGCAGCGCCGCGATGCCGCCGCCGCGCAGGGCCGTCCGGCGGCGCCCGACGCTCAACCCGGGCGGCTCGGACTCCCCCCGGCGCTGCCATTCGAAGCGCTCCCGGAACCGGACCAGCATCCGCACCATCGCCGGCCCGGCGATCAGCGCCAGCACCACGTTGCCGAGCACGTGCGCGACTTCGAACGGGATCGCGCGCGCCTCCAGGACGAGGAAATGCCGCAGCGAGAGGTCGCCTCCGTAGGTGGCCATCAGGGAGAAGTTCAACAGAGCGCCGTACAAAATGCCAGCAAAGGCGCAGGTTGCAGCGAGAGTGAGACGGCCCGCGTTGCGAGTTCCGAGGGCGAGAAGGGCCCCCAGGACCCCGCACATCCCCCACCCCGCCATCTGCCAAGGCG
>JALYWY010000313.1 GCA_030852475.1 Actinomycetota bacterium
CGCGACCGAGGCCGAGAAACTGGAAGCGAAGCTGGCCTCGGCGCGGGACGAGGCGAGTGCCCTCGCGGGGCAGTTGCAGTCGACGACGGCCGAACTCGCCGGTGCCGAAGCCGAAGCCGACGACGCCGCCGCCCGGGAGGAAGAGCTCACCGGTCTCCTGGCCGAGGGGCGGGAGCGGACCGCGGAGCTGGCACGGAAGCTGAAAGCGACCGAGCGCCGGCTGGCGATCGAGAAGGCGCGTCTGCGCCGATCCCGACAGGCGCTGGCGCAGCGGCTGGTGGCGATCTACGAAAGCGGCGTGCCCAGCACCGAGAGCCTCGTCTTCGGCGCCGACGACTATGAGGACTTCACCACCCAGAGCGACTACCTGCAGGCGATCTCCGAAGCCGACAGCGCGCTCGCCGACCGTGTCGCCGACGTCCGGGTTGCGGTGCAGCGGCAGGTGGAGAAGGTCACCGGGCTGAAGTCGGAGGCAGTGGCTTACGAAGAGCGGCTCGAAGCCGCACGGGCCGAAATCGGCGAAGTCCGCGCCGCCGCCCAGGCCTCGGCTGCGCGCCTGCAGTCGCTGACCGCCAGCCGCGAAGCCTCGCTGGCGACGCTGAAAGGAGAGATCGCCGAGTGGGTCGACCAGATCCAGGAGGCGCGTCTGGCCGAATCGGAAGCCGAAGCCGAAGAAGAAGTCGGCCGCTGGCTCGGCGGCCCCTACTCGATCCCCACCTACATCGTGATGTGCGAGTCGGGCGGGAACTACAGCGCCCTCAACCCCTCCAGCGGGGCCGGCGGCGCCTACCAGATCATCCCCTCGACCTGGGAAGCGTACGGCGGCAAGGGAGCGCCGCACGAAGCCCCGAAGGCCGAACAGGACCGGATCGCCGCCGAAATCTGGGCCGACTCCGGCCCCAGCGCCTGGGTCTGCGCGTAAGCCGCGCGGAAGTCTCTCCAGAGAATTTTCTTCCTGCGCGCCACTGTAGACAAAATACCTCGTAGGTTTGCCATCATGGCGGTGATGGCGAGGGAAGCATGGACCGACGAGCGGCTGGGCGACCTGGCGAAGCAGATGGATAAGGGCTTCGATGAGGTCAAGGGGGAAATCCGCGATGTCAAGGGGGAAGTCGGTGAGCTCCGGAAGGATATGAACTCCCGCTTCACCGGAACCGAAGGCCGTTTCACCTCGATCGAAGGCCGCTTCAACTCAATCGAAGGCCGTTTCAACTCGATCGATGCGCGCTTCGACTCGCTCCAGCGGACCATGGTGCTGGGCGTGATCAGCATGAGCGCGACCATCGTCGGGGCTTTGCTGGTCATCCAGCTCTGAAGCACCCCGTAAGTAGCGCGAAAGCGTTGCGGGAGACAGCGGTGTCCGTCATGCCCGCTTGCCATGATCGACGGACCCGTGAGCACCGCCTCGGCCGTACACCTCCATGCCCACAGCGAGTACTCGCTACTTGATGGCGCCTGCAAGATCGACGCGATGGCGGCGCGGGCGGCGGAGCTCGGTCAGCCCGCCCTCGGCCTGACCGACCACGGCGTCATGAACGGCGCCGTCGACCTCTACAAGGCCTGCAAGAAGCACGGGATCAAGCCGATCGCTGGGCTCGAGGCCTACCTCGTCGACGACCGGCACGCGATCAAGGAGCAGACTCGCTACGAGCGCAACCACCTGACCCTGCTGGCGGAGACCAACGAGGGCTTCTCGAACCTGGTCAAGCTCACCTCCGCCGGCTTCCTCGAGGGCTTCTCGCGCGGCAAGGCGAACGTCGACATGGATCTGCTCGCGCAGCACGCGGAGGGGGTTATCGTCCTCACCGGCTGCCTGCAGTCCCGCTTCTGCCGCCGCCTGATCGAAGAGCGCGACGAGGACGCTCGCGCCCACCTCGACGACCTGATCCAGGCCTTCGGCCCTGAGCAGGTCTACTTCGAGGTGCAGAAGAACGGCATCGAAGAGCAGGACAAGGCGAACGAGGGGATCGTCCGCTTCGCCCGCGAGCTGAACCGGCCACTGGTCGGGACCGCCGACGTCCACTACCTGCGGCGCGAGGACTTCGACAACCACGCGGCGCTGCTCTGCGTGCAGACGAAGTCGACCCTGCAGATGCCGAAGATGAGCTTCGACACGAACGAGTTCTACATCAAGAGCAACGAGGAAATGGCCGACTCCTTCGCCGAGTGGCCGGAGGCGGTGCCGACGACGCTGGAGATCGCCGAGCGCTGCGACATCGAGATCGAGCTCGGCAAGCTGCTGCTGCCGCGCTACCAGACCGAAACCGGCGAGGAGCCGGAGGAGATGCTGCGGCGGATCGCCGCCGAGGGGCTGCGCGCCCGCTACGGGGACCCACCGCCGGCGGAGGCCGTCGAGCGGCTCGAGTACGAGCTCGGAGTTATCGAGGAGATGGGCTTCTCCTCCTACTTCCTGATCGTCTGGGACTTCGTCCGCTACGCGAAGGAGAACGGCGTCGCCGTCGGCCCGGGTCGTGGCTCGGCCGCCGGCTCGATCGTCTCCTACAGCCTCAACATCACCGATCTCGACCCGCTCGCCAACGACCTCCTCTTCGAGCGCTTCCTCAACCCGGGCCGTAAGTCGATGCCGGACATCGACATCGACTTCTCGGTCCGCGGCCGCGAGCGGATGATCCGCTACGTCGGCGAGAAATACGGTCGCGAATCGGTCGCCCAGATCATCACCTTCGGCAAGATGGCCCCGCGCGCGGCCACCCGCGACGCCGCCCGCGTCCTCGGCTTCGACTACGCCACCGGCGACCGCCTCGCGAAGCAGATCCCGGAGCCGATCATGGGGCGCAACCCGTCCTTCGAAGAGTGCCTCGCCCCCGGTCAGGAGCTGCGCAAGACCTACGACTCGGAGCCCGACGCGAAGAAAGTCATCGACGTCGCCCAGGGCCTCGAGGGGATCATCCGCAACAACTCCATCCACGCCGCCGCGGTCGTGATCGCCGATCGGCCGCTGCAGGAGATCGTGCCGCTGCAGCTGGCCGAGGACAAGAGCGCTCCCGCAAGCGGGAACGGGAACGGCAACGGCTCCGGCAAACCCGAGCGCCAGTACAAGATCGTGACCCAGTACTCGATGGGCCCGATCGAGGAGATCGGCCTGTTGAAGATGGACTTCCTCGGGCTCCGCAACCTCGACGTGATCGAGGACGCGATCGAGATCATCGAGCGCTCACGCGGCGAGAGGATCGATCTGGAGTCGATCCCGATCGACGACGCGAAGACCTTCGAGATGCTCGCCAGGGGAGACTCCACCGGCGTCTTCCAGCTCGAGTCCGAGGGCATGCGCGAGGCGATGAAGAAGGTCCGCCCGACCGAGTTCGACGACATCGTCGCGCTCGTCTCCCTCTACCGGCCCGGGGCGATGGCCTACATCCCCGCCTATGCCAAGGGCAAGCGTAATCCCGAGTCGATCAGGTACCCCGACGAGCGCCTCCGCGCCGTCACCGAGCCGACCTACGGCTGCGTCCTCTACCAGGAGCAGTTGATGGCGATCGCGCGCGAGATGGCCGGTTTCTCGGGCGCCGAGGCGGACGACCTGCGCAAGGCGGTGGGCAAGAAGAAGCGCGACCTGATGGCGACGATGAAAGGCAAGTTCCTGGAGGGCCTGGCCAAGTCCGGGACCGATCCGAAGGTCGCCCAGGACCTCTGGAAGCTGAACGAAGCCGCGGCGGACTACTCCTTCAACAAGTCCCACGCCGCCTGCTACGCGCTGATCTCCTACCGCACCGCCTATCTCAAGGCCAATTACCCGGCCGAGTACATGGCTGCGGTGATCTCCTCGGTGATGAACACCAAAGACAAGGTCCCCTTCTTCGTCAACCGCTGCTCGGAAATGGGGATCGACGTCCTCCCGCCCGACGTCAACTCCTCCGACCACAGCTTCGTCGTCTCCGAGAACGCGATCCGCTTCGGCCTCGACGCGGTCAAGAACGTCGGCCACGCTGCGGTCGAGGCGATCCTCCGCGCCCGCGAGGAGAAACCGATCGAGTCGATCTGGGACTTCTGCGAGCGGGTCGATTCCCGCGCGGTCAACAAACGGGCGATCGAATGCCTGATCAAGTGCGGCGCGCTCGACTCCACCGGCGACAGCCGCAAAGGGATGCTGGAAACGCTGCCCGCGGCGCAGTCCGCCGGTCAGAAGGCGCAGGAGGACGCGCAATTGGGGCAGGGCTCGATCTTCGACTTCGGCGACGAAGCCGGGGGAGGGGAGCAGTCGCAGGCCCACCACCGGCCGCCGATCCCGGCCGCCGAGTTCGACCGCGCCGAGCTGCTGGCGATGGAGAAGGAGGTGCTCGGCACCTACCTTTCCTCGCATCCGCTGACCGAAGTGGGACCGGCGCTGCGGACGCGGGTCGACTGCAGCCTCGCGCAGCTGGGCGGCAAACCGGACGGCGCCTGGGTCACCGTCGGCGGGATCGTCGTCGACTGCAAGAAGATCCGCACCAAGAGCGGCAACCAGATGATGTTCGCCACCCTCGACGACGTCGAGGGGCAGGTCGAGATGCTCGTCTTCAAGGCCGATCAGTCCGAGAGCGCCGAGATCATCCAGCCCGATGCGATCGTCCTCGTCCGCGGCCGCATCGATCACAAAGACCGCGGCGAGACGAAGCTGGTCGTGCAGGAGGCCCAGCGCTTCGAACCAGACGAGGCTGAGATCGCCAAGGCCGCCAAGACGGCCCCGGTCGCGGCTCCTTCCGGGCCGTTCGAGGTCCCGATCGACCTGGCGCGCTGGAGCGATGAGCTCTGCGACGAACTGAAGGCGATCTTCGAGCACCACAAAGGCGACTCCGAGGTCTACCTCGTGGTCGGCGAGCGCCGCTACAAGGTCGGAGAGAAGTATCGGGTCAAGCCCTCCGGGATGCTGCGCTCGGAGTTGGACGAAGTGCTCAAGCCCGCTGCGTTAGCCGCTTAAACTCTTCGAATGACCGCTACGCGCACCTCGGTCGGCGAGTGCCGCCAGTGCCGTTCCTTCTGCGACAAGATGGTCGAGCCGCGCGGTTGCGTCGAACTTGGCTGCCGCTTCCTCTACAGCTTCGTCGACCGCCTCACCGGCGACCAGTACGTCGGCTGCATGCAGGAGGTCTACGCGGCGGAGGTAGAGCTCGCGGCCGTGCTCGAGCCCGGCGGCTTCGGCGGCGTGAAGATGACCGGCGAGCCGCTGCCCCACTGCCAGTTCTCGGTCGAGCGGGCCTACGAAGGCGGGGGCGAGTCCTACGACTGCGTCAACCGTCGCTTCTTCGACTGCACCGATGAGGGCAGCGAGGGGCTGCGGGCCTTCGATCTGCGCGACGTTTGATCCGACATCGTTCCGTGTAGAATTCGCCGCCATGGCTGATTCCTCCGTCGCCGACGTCGACGCCCAAGCGCTGCTCGACGAGGCCAACTCCACGTCCGATGCTCAGGGCGAGCCGAAGTTCACGCTCGAGCTAAACCAAGACCAGAAGGACATCCGCGAGTGGGTGCACGGGTTCGCCGAGAACGTCGTCCGGCCCGCCGCCGAGGAGTGGGACGAGCGTGAGGAAACGCCGTGGCCGGTGATCGAGGA
>JALYWY010000317.1 GCA_030852475.1 Actinomycetota bacterium
CGGCTATTCTCCTTGATTTATCTATTGAGGCAACGGGGAAGGACAATAGCGCTTGGGTGACCTGCCACCCGATCGTCAATGAATGGGGGCTTTGCTGCAAAGAATCAATGGGAACGCTGAGGCGATCGAAAAGATGAGAGACCGATGGTGGTTGGAATGAGCTTGCTTATCTCTCCTTCCGTGCGCTTGATCGATTCGCGCTCTAGCACTGGAAGCCATTCCAACAACGCATCAAGCGCAGTGCTGATCTGACCCCATGCAACACGATCAAGCACTACGGTCCTCCAGGATAGGTGGCGGTCCAGCTCTGCATCGAACGTCCCGGCGTTGATGGCTTCGGTGATCCGTTCTAGGTAGGAAGCGAGAAAAGACTTCGAAACCTCGTTGCGAAGGAAGCGAGGAAGTGCCTGCCACGCCGGCGTGTCGAAATAAGCACGTCGAGTATTTCGATAGACGCGCTCGACGCCCCCTCTGTGCCGACCGCCTCTTCTTTCCTCTATGACCTCGATGAAGCCCCATTGGGCGAGCTGGCGGAAGCACCGAGAGATGTGCGTCATCGATCCACCAACTTCTTCTACGAACTGAGATGGGCTCATAGGGCGGGCGTTGAGCTCCATCAGTATCTGCGATCTCCATCTATTCGACAGGGCCTTAACCATTTTGGGCGTAAGAGTTATTGGTGCTTCCTCTGTCGCTGCCTCTCGAGTCGCCTGCTGATCGCGCCTCGGCGCCTTCAGCATGATCTCTGCGGGCTGAGGAGAGCGAAAAGCAGCGAGGCCAACGGTGGTGGGAATTGCTTCACCGTCTAGCTCGTTGATTCGCTTCACCGAATTGATCTCGAGATCTGGGAGCCATTCAAGAGCCCGATCAAGGCGCGTGACTAGCTGCAGCCAAGCAATTCTGTCGAGGGCAACGCTATCCCAAGAAAGATGGCGATCAAGCTCGTCGTCAAAGGTCCCCGCCTCAATAGCCTCTGCGACAAGTGAGAAGTAGGACTCCAGAACTGATCTAGAAAGCGCTTCCCTTTCGGAGAGGGCAACGCTTTTCCAGGTTGAAGTGTCGAAATGAGCCCGCTGGATACCGCGATAGACATGTTCCACGGAGGCTCCACGACGACGCCCTGGACGTTCTTCGATGACCTCAGCAAATCCCCAATCAGCAAGCTGTCGAAAGCAGCGCGACACATAACTCAAGTCCCCGCCGACTTTCTCCACAAATTGAGAGGGACTCATAGGACCGACACTCAGCTCCATCAGGATCCGAGATCGGCACGGATCCGCAAGGGCAGCGGCCATTTTCGGCCCGACCAGAAACCAACCGGAGTCGTTGCTAGCAACTGTCTGCTTCACGTGCCCCTCAGTAGAAGTTGAGTGTAGCCACAAGCCTAGTCCTTTGGACGGTCAAGAAACATTTTTTCGCAAACTGCTCTGTTTGTGACTTGATCACTGCCACATCGCGCCAGCGATAAAGCAACCTTGCTCTAAACCTCAAGGTGTGGAAGGGGGTGAGCCAGGATGAAGTTCGATGCAACGACGGGAACTCTGCCCGCAGCGAGTACCACTAAGGGTGGCTAGGTGATCGGTGGCTCCCTTGGTCCTCGGGGGAATGGGGAGTCACAACAACCGATAAGGGGTGAACAGGATGAAGTTCGACATCAACGGGGCAACCCTGCCCACAGGCAGCACCTCAAAGGGCGGCTAAGGGTGAGTGGCTTCCCCTCGCACACGAGGGGAAGCCGCAATCAGCATGAGTTCAAGGAGTCGGCGGCTATGGGGAAATGCGGCCTCGTCTGAAAAGAACCATCGAGCAGATTGAGACGCCTGAGGGCGACCTGATTTTGATGCGCCCTAGCTCGGTAGACATCCGAATCGATCAACCGGACGCAGAGGAAAGGCGACTGCTCGCAGCTTTAGATGGCAGCTGCTCCCTTGAGGATCTCGAGGGAAGATTTGGCGTTGAAGAGGCCCGTGACGTTATTGCCCAGATGCAGAAGCTTGACTTGCTGGAGGATGCCAGCGACGACGAGCGAGTTCCGATGGTGGAGCGTGAGCGTTTCGATCGACAGCTTCGCTATTTCAGCGACTTGAAGGTCGGCGAGGGGCCGAGTCCCTCGGAGTGTCAGGCGCGGTTGCGTGATGCACGAGTGGCAGTGCTCGGCGTTGGCGGCCTTGGCGGCCGGGCCGCATGGGAGCTTGCCTGCTGCGGCATCGGAGAGCTGTGGCTTATCGACGGGGACCGGGTCGAGGAGAGCAATCTCAACCGCCAAATCCAGTACTCCGAGGCGGATATCGGCCGACTGAAGGTGGAGGCCACGGCCGAACGGCTGCAGGCATTCAATTCGAGGATCAGCATTCGTACGAAGCCTGAGCGAGTGGAGAGTCAGGATCGGCTTGGCGAATTGATCGTCGGCGCTGATCTCGTCGTCGACGCTGCCGATTGGCCTGCGCATGAGATCGAGTTGTGGTGCAACAGCGCCTGCTTCGAAGCCGGAATCCCTTATATAGCGATGAGTCACTACCCGCCGGTCGCCCGAGCTGGGCCGCTTTATGTTCCTGGTCGAACCGGGTGCTTCGCCTGCCAGACCATTGCCTTTCGGCGGGAATATCCCCTCTACGACGTTGCGGTCGAGCAGCGGAAGGCCCAATCGTCACCGGCGGCCACTCTCGGTCCCGCCTGCGGATTGGTCGGAGGCCTCGTTGGAGCCGAAGTCATGCACTTCCTCACTGAGTTGATTCCTCCGTCCATGCTAGGGGCGGGATACATATTCGATCTGAGAACGATGGAGGTAGAGCGCTTCGAGGTGTTGCCGGAGCCCGACTGTCCCGTTTGCTCTCATCTGCAGCCGCAGCCTAAGTAGCAACTGTTACTGAATTACTGCCCAAAGTTGCCTTCGTAAATGCTTGAGGTTGCCTCTACGCTGCCGCAACGATCTTTTATTGATCGTGGTGATTTCGGTATCCAGCGGAGGAGGAAAGCGGTGGGCGAAGCGGGGGTATGCGCAGACGGGCGGCTGGTCGACGAGCTGGCTGCGATCCTGGAGCCGAAGCTTCAGGACGCTCTCAACCATCCGACGCGGCGAGAGATCCTTCGGGTTCTTCATGCGAGCGAGCAACCAGGCAGTGTCACCGGGATCCTTGGCAAGCTCCCGCCGCTGAAGCGCGGTGAAGTCACCTACCACCTGCAGGTTCTCCAGAACTGCGGCGCAGTGGTAAGTGAGGGGACGCGGCCTGGGCCTGGTGGCAGGGATGCTCTCTACCGGTCGGAGGTCGCGGATGAACCGAAGGTCCGCGCGGCGTTGCGGGCTACAGAGCGGGAGGACCGCAGGTGCAGGGAGGGCGCGAAGAGGGGCGGGTCCTCCGGGGTCCTGACCATGTTCCGGGTCCCCCGGCCGGACCGCACGGTCAGCTTGGGCAAGCTTCTCTGTCGCAGGGCGGATTCGGAAAAGTGATCGACTCCAAGCGGGGAACGGCGTCCTCCGGCGACGGAGGGTCGGGCAAGGGGCGCCCGAAGGCTCCGATCGACCGGGTGCTCCGGGCGCTGAACCACCCTCTTCGCAGGCGGATCCTGCGGGCGCTGGTCGACGGAAACGCGAGCGCCAGCGCCCTCTCCAAGAAGATGAAGGTGAACCTGGGGGTCGTCTCCTACCACCTCAACCAGGTGCTGGCGAGGGAATGCGAAGTTGTCGAACTGGTCGAATCGGTGCCCCGCCGAGGCGCGATCGAGAAGTTCTACCGGCTCAGGTTCCAGGCGCTGACGGAGGGCGACTCTGCTCAGGGGGGAGACACGCAGGACGGCCCCCGGACCATGTCCCTCGAGGAGTGCTTCATCGTCGCCGTCGCGGCGATGGAAGCGAACGCGTTCGAGGAGATGGAGGGCAGCGCCTGGGACTGGTTCCTCGCCCAGGTGGACTCCGAGGGTTGGAGTGAGATCTGCAGCGCCAGGGACGACTTCAACAAGCGCGCTCGCGCTGCCGTCGACGGCAGCCGAACGCGAGGTGGGAGCGCAGAGGCCCGCGACGTCGTGGTGGGGGTGGCGGCCTTCCCAGCCGCTTCGCCGCCACCTATCTCATGACCATCTCGATCGCGAAGGAGGAGCGGGACGCTCTCTACGAGCGAATCGTCATGCGGCTGAACGGGATCAACGACGTCTACACGGCGGTCGAGGACGAGGACTGGGCGGCCGCGCAGAAGCTGGGCCAGGAGTTCTCCGACCTGCTTCGCTTCGTCTGCGATGACCTGGGCTGGGGGGAGGGGGCGGAGGAGAGACTCGATCTGAGCGCGCCTGCTGACGTCATCTCGCGCGCAGCCGAGACCCTGAGAGACCTGGCGAGCACCGATCGCGAGCACTTCGAAATGGAGAAGCGGGAGGCCGAAGCGCAGGAGAACGAGGCGCGTTACCTACAGCAGACCTGCGAGCGGTTGCTGGGCAAGCTCTCTTCGAGTAATTGATGCCTGCTGTCTACATATAGTCTCATTTAGAGGTGGGGACAATGAAAGCCAGACGGATACTTCTGCTGTTCCTGTGCCTCGGGATCGCCGGAGGCACTGCTCATACCGCTACTGCGGACCCGTCTCGGTCTCCGAAGGGACCTGTTGCTGCTCGGGGTGCCGTCCTCGCTTCGGTGGTCACTGATTCGCTGGTGAAAGCCGGCGGTCATGCGCGGAACTGCGTTGGCGAAACTTTCGCCAGCAAGGGCAATCCTGGCGTGATCAGCTTCACCGTCTGGTGCGGGATTCAGACCGGCGAGGTTCGCTTCACGCTGCGGCAGGCGAAGGAAGGTCGCATCGTGAACTTCTCTAGGCGGCTTGGAGTCAGCGGGCGGGGTGCCGCTGCCCCCTTCCATTGCTACCGCCGCAGTGAGGTGGTCAGATGCGCCGGTCGCAAGCAGGGGCCTGTGACGATTCGCGGCTGGATTGCTGTTGATGAGGGAAGTCGTTGCTCAAGAACGACGATCCTGGCAACGGAGAGGTTGCTGCATATGGGGAAGCCGGTCGGTTGCCCTGGCGTTCGGCCCCCCCAGCCGCCTCGGGATATGGGCCATATGCGGAGATTTCGCCGAGAGTTCGGCTTGGACTTAGATCTAGATGGCAATCGCGCTGCAATTAACCAGCGGATTCAGGCGCTCATCAGCGCCTGGAAACGCGGGGAGCCCGTTGCCCGCTATACCAATGCCAGCTGGGGGCTGCCGCTGCGGGCGAGGGACGAACGCGAGCTGGAGTATCGCCACAAATATCTCGAGCAGTTCAACGAGGAGTTGTACCCCTGGGTCCGACTTCATGCTCAGACCACCTACGCCGGGTACGACATGGACCATGCACATGGCGGAATCATTTATGTCGGCTTTGTCGGAGACCAAGATGCTCAGCTGGCGACTTTTATGAGCTCGCTCAACTCGATTGCGCCTGGTCGGATCAAGCCCTTCCCTGTGCCGCCCAAATACTCGATGGCTCACCTGGTGGAGTTGCAGGTCGAGATAGCAACGCAGCCCGTAAAATCGGAAGGGCCGGGTTGGGGCCAGTTCATCAATCGAGTCGGGATCAACGTCTTGGGCAATGTGGTCGAGGTTGGCACCGATCACCTCGACGAGGTGCGAAGGCTGATTGCTGAAAAGTACGGGCCGGACGCCCCGATCTCGGTTGTCTTCTCCCCTCCCGTTAGGGATATGTCTGCGGAAGTATCAACTTCCGCGGGGGCGCCGAGCTTTTGCCAGGGATCAACCGCAGGGGCTGCCCTTGCCGCTCGCGCAGGAGCAGAAGCGGCCCCGCAGGGTCTGCCTGCCGTATAAGACAACACGTTCTCCTGCTGCGAGGTGTATAACCGATGGGGAATGCTGCCGATAGCGCTTGAGATCCATGATCTGGTTGAGGTGGAGGCGCGGCAGGCTCTGGATTCGGGATGGGCGGAGCTGCGGTTGGAGGAGGGTGAGGTCGGGCCGTCGTTGCATCTGGAGCCGATGAAGCTGGCCTCTGCGCCGCTGGAGGTGTACTTCGACTCGGAGGAGCTGGTGGTCTGCTCGCCAGGCCGCAAAGGCATGGGCTGCGAGTTCTTCTCGCAGGACACGGAGGAAATCAAGGAGAAGGTGCGGGCGCTGGCCGCGGCTTTGGTGGCCGGCGAGTACGTGGAGCGGATGCGGACGGGCACCTCGGAACTGGTGGCGGAGTGGCCGGGTCCGCAGGGCCAGGAAAAGGCGGTGCGGGAGGCGCTCATCGCCGCCGGAGCGGGCGGCGGCACCTGGACCACGATCGCCTACGAGCCGTACTGACGGCGGCTTTGATCCCGCCGCGGGGTAGACTCGCCCGCGTAAATATCGGTCGGTGGTCAAGGGAAGTCCGGTGCAAGTCCGGCGTGGTCCCGCCACTGTGACCGGGTGGAGGAGTTCGCGGGCGCCTCGTGCGCCAGCCACTGGGGGCGACACCTCGCCACCGGGAAGGCGCGTCCTCCCTGATCCCGGAAGCCAGGAGACCTGTCCCCGGCCAATGCCAATTCAACCCTCGAGGAAAGGGTGGCTAAATGCCAAGAATCATCCCGTTCCGGCTGGCGGCTGCGTGTGCGCTGGCTCTGTCACTGACTCTCGCCTTCGCGGCGGTCGCCGCGGCCAAGGGGCCGGCGGCCGACCTGCGTGTGGTCGGCACCGGCGGCAAGGTGCTCGCCGAACAGCCGGCCCCGATGGCGAAGATCTCCGTCAAGACCAGCCCCAAAGCGACCTGCTTCGGGCCGGGCAGCGGCGGCAGCGGCGAGGACGCCGAGATCAAAGCCAACACGGCGCTGGGCCTGCTCGCCAACGGGGCGAAGATGCTCGCCTCGCTGCGACCGCTGCTGATCAGCGACAGCTTCGACTTCGGGCTCGCGCTCTGCGGGGTCGGCTCGAGCGTCGCCAAGGGCAGCGCCTCGTGGTACCTGAAGATCAACCACAAGTCGCTGTCTGTGAGCGGCGACGCGGCGAAGATCAAGCCGGGCGACGAGGTGCTGTGGGCCCTGGTGAGGACCGAAGCGCCGGACTTCGCCTACCCGGACGAGCTGGTGCTGACCGCGCCGGACACGGCCAAAGCCGGGATGTCGTTCACGGTCCGCGTCTGGGCCTACGACGGCAAAGGCAAACGGACCCCGCAGGCCGGGGCGACGGTGACTGGGGCGACGGAGCCGACCGGCGCCGACGGCCGCACCACGGTGACGCTGAGCAAACCGGCGAAGCTGATCGCCCGCAGCGGCGAGGAGATCCCCTCGGCCCGCGAGGCGGTCTGCGTCGGAGGTAAGTGCCCCAAATGAGGGGACGCCGCGGCCCGGCGGTTGCGACTGCGCTGCTCTGCGCGGCGCTCGCGACCGCCGGCTGCGGCCTCGGCGCCGGCGCCGAGGTCGGCTCGGTCGAGCTGACGGTGACGCGGGACTACGGAGCGGCGCCGATGCTCCGCACCTCGGTCGAGGTGCAGGAGTCCGACACGGTGATGCGGGTGCTGGAAGGCGAGGCCGAGATCGAGACCCGCTACGGCGGCGGCTTCGTGAAAACGATCGAGGGGGTCTCCCAGCAGCAGAGCAGCGGCAGCGGCGGTCCCTACGACTGGTTCTTCTACGTGGACGGGGTGGAGTCGCCGGTCGGGGCGGCGGAGGTGAGGCTCGAGGGCGCCGAGCGGGTCTGGTGGGACTACCGCGACTGGTCGGCGACCAACCACGTGCCGGCGGTGGTCGGGTCCTGGCCGGCGCCGTTCGCCGACGGGATCGGCGGCAGGCGCCACCCGGTCGTGGTCGAGTGCCGGGAAGGCGGCGCGGCGTGCGGGGAGGCCCGGACGGCGCTGAGGCGCGAAGGGGTGGAGATCGCCTCCGGCTCGTCCGGCAAGGCGATCCGGGTCCTGGTCGGTCCCTGGCAGAGCCTGCGCACCGACGCCACCGCGAAGCTGATCGAGGCCGGGCCGGCAGAAAGCGGCGTCTTCGCCGACTTCGAGGCGACCGGCGACGGCTACGAAGTCGTGGCCCTGGAAGATGAGGGAGGGCGCGCCCGGCGGCTCGGCCCCGACGCCGGCCTGGTCGCCGCGACGAGCCGCTACGGCGGGCTGCCCGTCTGGGTCGTCACCGGGGGGACGGCGTCGAGTGTGCAGGCCGCCGCGAAGGTCTTGGACGCGACGAGTCTGCGCGACCATTATGCGGTGGCGATCAAAGGACCGCTGCTCTACCCGCTGCCTCTGCAAACCCCATGAAGTCTCCACTCGCCTACCAGCCGCGGCAGGGACCGCTGCAACTGGCCTCCCCAGGGGCGGCGGTGGCCTACCTGGGCGCGATCGTCGCCGTCGCCTTCCTCTACTCGAACCCGGTCGTCCTGGCGGCCGCCGGGGTTGCGGCGATCCTGGCCGGACTGCTGGCGGGCGCCCGCCGTGCGGTCGCCCTCGCCGTGAAGATGGGCCTGGCGCTGGCGCTGCTGATCGCCGTCGTCAACGCCCTCGTGGTGAACCGGGGCGAGACGGTGGTGGCGCGGCTGGGGGAGTGGCCGCTGCTGGGGCAGGTCGACGTCACCTTCGAGGCGATCGTCGCCGGCGCCTCCGGCGGGCTGCGCGCGGCGGTCGCGATCATCGCCGCCGCCGTCTACTCGGCCTGCGTCGACCCCGACCGGGTGCT
>JALYWY010000326.1 GCA_030852475.1 Actinomycetota bacterium
CCTCTGGGGGTCGATGCCGAAGCGACTCGCCACCTTGGGGATCACCTCGCGCATCACGTAGCGGTCCCAGAGCCCGCTGCGCCGGTCGTGCCAGTAGCTGTGGTCGCCGCCGTCGGGAAAGGCGACCACCGGCGCCCGCGCCCCCAGCTTCGCCAGGCCTTCGTAGACCGCCTCGTTGCCGGTGAACGTCTCCTCAGAGCCGCCGCGCCCGTGGAGGAAGACCAGCAGCGACCGCTCTCCGCGCGGCGGCGCCTCGGCGGGCACGACGACTTCCACCGCCATCCTGCGGTCGACGGCCTGGCTCTGCACCGTCACCCGTTCGACTCGCGCGCCGTGCTCGTCGACCGATCCGAACACCGTGGCGACGAGGGCGAGATAGATGGCGATGGCGAGGAGCAAGGCGATCAGGTTAGTGTCGCGCCGTGAACCTGGACTGGATCAACGTCGCCGACGCGCAGCGAGCAGGTGAAGCCAAGCTCGAGCAGGGCCCGCTCGACTACTTCGCCGGCGGCGCGGGGGACGAGCTCACGCTGGGGGAGAACGTCGCGGCCTGGGGGCGCTGGCGGCTGCGGCCGCGCGTCTTGAACGACGTCCGCGAGGTGAGCACCGCCGTCGAGGTGCTGGGGAAGCCGGTCGAGATGCCTGTCCTGGTCGCTCCGGTCGCCTACCAGGGGATGGCGCACCCGGAAGCGGAGGCGGGGATGGCGGCGGGCGCCGCCGCGGCGGGGACGGCGATGTGCCTCTCCACGCTCGCCAACACCCGGCCCGCCGAGGTGGCCGCCGCCGCCCCCGGGGGCAGGCACTGGTTCCAGCTCTACGCGTTCAAGGACGCGGGGGTGACGCGGGCGTTGATGGAGGAGGCGATCGGCGCCGGCTTCGAGGCGATCCTCGTCACCGCCGACGCGCCTCCCGGGGGCAACCGCGAGCGTGACCGCCGCAACCGGTTCACGCTGCCAAGTGAATTGGGGACCCCGAGCCTGACCGCCGCCGCCGGGGGCGGCAAGGCGTTGACGATCGAGGAGACCTTCGCGCTGATGAACCACGCCCTCACCTGGGCCGACGTCGAGGACCTCGCCTCCGAGTGCAGCGTCCCGGTCTTCGTCAAGGGCGTCCTCACCGCCGAGGACGCCGAGCTAGCGCTCGACCACGGCGCCGCCGGGGTCGTCGTCTCCAACCACGGCGGCCGCCAGCTCGACCGCTCCCTCGCCACCGCCGACGCGCTGCCGGAGATCGCCGAAGCCGTGGAAGGCCGCGCCACGCTCCTCGTCGACGGCGGCATCCGCCGCGGCGTCGACATAGCCACCGCGCTGGCGCTTGGTGCCGACGCGGTGCTGGTCGGCCGGCCGGCCCTCTGGGCGCTCGCCGCGGGCGGCCGGGAGGGCGTCTCCCAGGTGCTGGAGCTGCTGCGGGAGGAGCTCGAGCTGGCTCTGGCCCTGCTCGGTTGCACCGACCCCTCCGAGCTATCCCGGGCGCACGTGCGGAGAGCGCCAGTCACGTCCGTATATTCGGGCTGAGTGACCGCTTCTCGTCCCTCATAGATGGCCCAGCGAATCCCCCGAGACGAGTCGCTGAGCCGCGTCCACGGGGTGGGGGCGCTGTTCTCCGCCGCCTACGGCAATGTCGGCTCCTCGATCTACTACGCCCTCGGCGTCACCGCCGCCTTCGCCCTCGGTCTGACCCCCGTCGCCTTCGCGATCGCCGGCCTGATCTTCATCTGCACCGCCGCCACCTACGCCGAGGCGACCGTGATGTACCCGGAAGCGGGGGGCTCCTCGAGCTTCGCCCGCCACGCCTTCAACGAGTTCGTCAGCTTCGTCGCCGCCTGGGGGCAGCTCCTCAACTACGTGATCACGGCGGCGATCTCGGCCTACTTCGTGCCCCACTACCTGGCTGTCTTCTGGGAGCCGCTGGCCGAAGCCCCGGTCGACATCGTCGTCGCCGCCGGCCTCGTCCTCTTCCTCGCGGCGGTCAACATCCGCGGCACCGAGGAGTCGGCCAAGCTGAACCTCGTCCTCGCCGTCGCCGACCTGGCGACGCAGGTGGTCCTCGTCGTCATCGGCCTCTTCCTCGTCTTCAGCCCGGAGATTCTGGTCGACAACGTCCACCTCGGGGTCGCGCCGACCTGGAGCGACTTCGCCCTCGGGATCGCGGTCGGGATGATCGCCTACACCGGGATCGAGACGATCTCGAACATGGCCGAGGAGGCGCGCGACGCCGCCCGCACGATCCCCCGCGCGGTCGGCTTCACCGTGATCGCCGTGCTTGGTCTCTACATGCTGATCCCGCTCGTCGCCCTCTCGGCGATGCCGGTCGCCCAGGGCGCCGGCGGCGAGTACACGACCGAGCTCGGCACCACCTTCGCCGACAACCCGATGCTGGGCATCGCCGAGAACCTCGGCCTCGGCGCGACCCCGACCGAAGTCCTCCGCTACTACGTCGGCGTCTTCGCCGGGGTGATCCTCCTGATCGCGACCAACGCGGCGATGATCGCGGTCTCCCGCCTCACCTACTCGATGGGCCAGTACCGTCAGCTTCCCGAGGCGCTGCGCCAGCTCCATCCGCGCTACCGCACCCCCTACATCGCGATCGTCGTCTTCGCCGTGATCGCGATCGTGACGATGGTGCCGGGGCAGACCGAGCTGCTGGCGACGATGTACTCGTTCGGCGCGATGCTCTCCTTCACGATCGCCCACTTCGCGGTGATCCAGCTGCGGCGGGTGCAGCCGGACGTCGAGCGGCAGTGGAAGCCGCCGCTGAACATCCGCGCCTTCGGCGCCGATGTCCCGCTCACGGCGGTATTCGGAGGTCTCGGCACCTTCACCGCCTGGATCGTCGTCATGGCCCTCAACCCGCGCACGCTCGCGATCGGGCTCGGCTGGATGGCGTTCGGGATCGTCGTCTACCTGCTTTACCGCCGCAGCCAGCGACTGCCGCTGACCGAGACCGTCAAGGTCGTCCTGCCGGAGCCGCTCGGGGTCGAGGAGGTCGAGTACCGAAGCATCCTCGTCGGCTTCAAGGACGACGAGCCGTTCTCACCGGAGGTGGTCGCCACCGCGGTCAGGCTCGCCTCCAAGCGGCGGCGCGGCATCCACGTCCACTCGATGATGACCGTGCCGACGAACCTTCCCCTGGACGCCGCGATGCCAGGGCAGGAAGCCGAGGCCCAGAGCAAGATCGAGGAGGCGAAGCTGATCGGGGGTCAGCGCGTCACCGGCCACGTGGCGCGGGTGCGGCCCGGGCAGGCGGGCTACGCCGTCGCCGACGAGGCGGCCGAGATCAAGGCGGAGGCAATCGTCGTCGGGCTCCGCTACCGCAACGGCGTCCCTCTCTACGACAAGACCCTGCAGACGGTGCTCGGCGAGCGCCCCTGCCGGGTGATCGTCGTCTCCGATCCCACCGACAAGC
>JALYWY010000333.1 GCA_030852475.1 Actinomycetota bacterium
CCTTGTCGAGCTCGGCGAAGGAGCCGCCGCAGATGAAGAGGATGTTGGTGGTGTCGATCGTCAGGAACTCCTGGTGGGGGTGCTTGCGCCCGCCCTGCGGCGGCACCGAGGCGGTGGTCCCCTCGAGGATCTTCAGCAGCGCCTGCTGGACGCCTTCGCCGGAGACGTCGCGGGTGATCGACGGGTTGTCGGCTTTGCGCGCGATCTTGTCGATCTCGTCGATGTAGATGATCCCCGTTTCGGCCTTCTTGACGTCGAAGTCGGCGGCCTGGATCAGCTTCAGGAGGATGTTCTCGACGTCCTCGCCGACGTAGCCGGCCTCGGTCAGCGCGGTCGCGTCGGCAATCGCGAAGGGGACGTTGAGGATCCGCGCCAGGGTCTGGGCGAGCAGCGTCTTCCCGCACCCGGTCGGCCCCAGCATCATGATGTTCGACTTCTGCAGCTCGACCTCGGTCTCCTCGGACTGGGCGATCTGGACCCGCTTGTAGTGGTTGTAGACCGCGACGGAGAGGGCGCGCTTGGCGGCCTCCTGACCGACCACGTACTCCTGCAGGACGTCGTGGATTTCCTGCGGTTTCGGCAGGTTCTCCAGTTCGAAGGCCGGGGGCGCCGTCAGCTCCTCGTCGATGATCTCGTTGCAGAGGTCGATGCACTCGTCGCAGATGTAGACGCCGGGACCGGCGATCAGCTTTTTGACCTGTCGCTGCGACTTGCCGCAGAAGCTGCAGAGGAGCTGCTCGTTCGAGTCTGAAGGACGTGCCAGCGGAATCCCCTCCTAACGGGACGATCTCTTGCCTCCGGCGGCGCCCCAAAGCTTAGAGGGGGACCTGCGCCGGCTTGTGGGGTCCGTTTACGGCGCCTGGACGGCTGTCCCTCCTCGTGACCGCAGGCTTGCGTGATCGCGCTACGGTGAGTCCGTGGCCGCCGAGGTCGAGATCGCGCCGATTGCCGTCGAGGAGTTCGAGGAGCTGTTGCCGCTGATCGCCGCTTACCAGCGCTTCTATGAAGCGGAGAGGATCGACGACGAGCGCAACCGCGCCTTCTTCCGCCGCTTCCTCGCGCCGAGCGAGGATGGCCTGCTGCTCGGCGCCCGCAGCGAGGGGCGGCTGGTCGGTTACGCCTGCCTCTACTGGCACTTCAGCTCCCTGGAGGCATGCGAGAGCGTGTTGATGAACGACCTCTACGTCGAGGAGTCGATGCGTGGCCAGGGCGTCGGCCGTGCGCTGATCGAAGCGACGGCCGAAGTCGCCCGCGAGCGCGGCGTCCCCTTCGTCGAGTGGTCGACCGCGCCCGACAACCGCACCGCCCAGCGCCTCTACGACTCACTCGGCGCTGAGCGCTCGGAGTGGTTCAGCTACGAGCTGCGCGTCTGAAGATCGCCTCGATCAGCGCTCGCCGCTCGTCCCGGTGTTCTTTCAGCTCGGCGATGATCGCTTTGGTCTCAAGGGCACGTTCCTGCATCACCACGCGTTCCTCCTGCCACCGTGCATCGGCCTCGGCCCACCGCTCCTTCAGCATGACCGTGAGCTCTTCCTGTCTTGAAGTGGCCGCCTCTTGCCTTCGTCTCTCCTCCTCTACGCCCGCTCGCGCGATTTCGGTGCGCGCCGCGCACTCGGCCAGGACTGCAGACAGTTCCTTCCCGGTCACGAACCGGATTCTGCCAGGGGTGACCGCACACGTCAGGCGCAGAATGGAGAAATTCTGCAACCCGCTAGCGTCGTTTCTGTGACTTTTTCCTTCGAGCCGGTGGATCGCGACGATCCGGCGGTGCGGCCCCTCTACGCCGACTTCATCCGCGAGGCGGACGGGCCGCTGGTCTACGACCGCGAGGAAGCGGGGATCGACCTCGACGAGGAGATCGCCGCCGGTCCCCCCGCCGACCTGGTGCCCCCGAACGGGCTACTCCTGCTCGCCAGGGTCGACGGCGAGCCGGCCGGGCTCGGTGGCGTTCGTCATCTCGATACCGAGATCGCCGAGGTGAAGAGCATGTACGTAGCGCCCGCCTACCGCGGCACCGGCCTCGGCCGTCGCATCCTCGCCCGCCTCGACGAGATCGCGCTCGAACACGGCTGCCGCGCGGTCCGCCTCGACACCTCCGACTACCTCACCCCCGCCGTCGCCCTCTACCGCTCAGCCGGCTACCGCGAAGTCCCCCCCTACAACGAGAACCCGAAAGCCGACATCTGGTTCGAACGAGGGCTCAGGGCATGAACTCAGTAGGGCGCTTGACCTGGCTGTACACGTGGCGCCGCATGTAGAGGAAGACGCCGAGGGAGAAGAGCGCGTAGGCGGCGCTGGCGGCGAGGATCAGGGTGCGCTGCTCCGGCAGGTAGATCAGGCCGGAGACGAGAAGGATGGCAACGCCCAGCAGCTCGCTGAGCGCCAGCACGAGGAGGAAGCGCCGGGCCTGCTCAGGCGTCACCTCTTCGGCGCCATCGTCAGTCCCCTCGGGCCCCCCGCCGTCCTTTTCGATGAGGTTTCCCTGGTCGTCGATTTCGTAGCTGGGTTTGGGCATCGCTAAAGGGTTCGGCTAGAACGGCCGCCTACTTGAACGATCAGCTCCAGCGGTCCCAACGACGCAGCGCTGGCGTCGGATCGATCGGGACGCCGCGGACATGGATCTCGAAGTGGAGATGGCAGCCGGTTCCGGCCGCGTTTCCGGTTTCGCCGACGAAGCCCACCCGTTGGCCCTCCAGCACCCGCTGCCCTCGGCGCACCGAGGCAGGGCGGGAGAGGTGCGAGTAGAAGTAGCTGCGCCTCTCCCCTTCACCGTGGATCAGCAGGTAGTTGCCGTAGAGGACCGGGTCGAAGCCTCGGCGCAGGACCTTGCCGTTGCGAACGGCAACCAGCTTCGTACCGCAGGCGGCGGTGATGTCGAAGCCTTCGTGGATGCGCCCGCCGCTGCGCGGCGCGTGGTACTCGCCGACCGCGCCACGCACCCCGTGTGGCCCTTGCACGGGAAAGACGTGGCCGAAGTAAGCAACCCCGCCATCGTCGCCGGCCCAAACCGAAGCCGGCACGGCCGGCAGCGAAACGACGACCGCCAGCGCGCAAAGGAAGCGGCGGAAGCTCAGGCTTCGACCCTGAAGGTGCGCTTCGCCGGCGTCGGGTCGACCAGGCCCGTCGGCCCGATAGCCCGCACCTTGAAGGTGTGTTGGCCGTCAGCGAGGCCTTTGTAGGTCTTCGGCGTTTTACAGGCCTTGAAGGGCTCTTTGCCGAGCTTGCACTGGAAGGTCGACCCGGCGACGGTGGCGGTGAAGCGGAAGGTGGCGCGGCGGGTGGCGATCTTCCCTTTTGGCCCTTTGGCGATCGTCGTATTCGGCGTCTGCGCAGGCTGCGTCGGCTGCGTCGGTTGCGAGCACGGCGGCACGATGGCGGCGGCGACGCCGGGGCATCCGTCTTGGGTCTCGTCTCCATAGCCATCGCCGTCGCCGTCCGGCTCGATCGTCGCGTTCATCAGCAACTCGATTTCATTGCTGGTCGCGGCCGGCGCGCGGCTTTCACCATCGGCAAGCGGTTTGGACACCCAGATCTCGAAGCCGGCGCCGGGGACGCCGCTGCGGATGAACTGCACCCCTTCCAGCCACGGGTTTTCGAGCAGGTCGAAGCCGATCCTGTCGCCTGCCTGGACGGGCAGCCGGGCCGGGAACGCGTGGATGCCCGCGTCGGCCGGCAGGGTCTGCAGCGGTCCCGCGCCAACACCGGTGTTACCCCGGATCACCCGCAGCCGGACCGTGTGGGGGATCACCGAGGGACCTGATCTGACCTTCCACTCGACGATGACTCCAGAAATGGCAGCCGTGGGCCCGCCCGGAGCCTGGTTCGCAGCAGGCAGAGCCGCGATCGCCATCGTGCAGTTTTCCTTGAGGCTCATCACCGGCGACAAGCAGGTCGTGTTGTTCGGAGCCGCGGCGAGGTTGCTGCCGGAAACGACGGCGGCGCTTGCCGGCCCACTCACGGCACAGAAGGCGGCGAGGGCGAGCAGCGGGGCGAGCACCTTGGCGAACCGACGCGTCAAAGCGCGCGCATCCTAACCAAACGAGCGGCGCGTCTCAGTGGTGCTCGATCACGCGGTCGACGAGGTTGTACTCCTTCGCCTCCTCCGCGCTCATGAAGTAATCCCGCTCGGTGTCTTTGGTGACCTTGTCGAACGGCTGACCCGTGTGGTGGGCGATGATCTCGTCGAGGCGGCGGCGGACGTCGATGATCTCTTTGGCGTGGATCTCGATGTCGGTCGCCTGACCCTGAAAGCCGGCCGAGACCTGGTGGATGAGGATCTTCGAGTTCGGCAGCGCCATCCGCTTGCCGGCCGCTCCGCCGGAGAGCAGCAGCGCCCCCATGCTCATCGCGACGCCGACGCAGATCGTCTGCACGT
>JALYWY010000382.1 GCA_030852475.1 Actinomycetota bacterium
CCCGCAGCCCGCTCTCCGACGCGGTCGTCCGCGAGACGCTGAGGCTGCGGCCGCCCGCCTCGGGTTCGCTGCGGCGGCTGCTGCAGCCGCTGCCGGTCGAGGGGCGTGAGCTGCCCGCCGGCGCCACCGTCCTCGCCCCCACCTCGCTCGTCCACCGCGACCCGCGCGGCTTCCGGGATCCCGACCATTTCGAGCCCGAGCGCTGGCTTGCCGACATCACCCCCTCCTGGCCGTTCTTCCCCTTCGGCGGCGGCGCCCGCCGTTGCGTCGGCGAGCCCCTCGCCCACGCCGAGATCGAGACCGTTGTCCCGGCGGTATTGCGAACCCTCGAGCTCAGTCCCGTCTCGCCGCAGCCGGAGCGGATGGTGCAGCGGGCGACGGTGCTGGTCCCGCAGCGCAGCCTGCTGGTGCGGGCGAGCCGGCTTTAGCCGCCAGCCCCGCCGGCGGCCGAGAGCGCCTCCTGGGCGCTGTCGAAGACGAGGCCGTTGGCGGTGAGCCCGGTCATCGAGAGCACGCGCAGGACTTGGTCGCTCGGGCCGTAGACCGCGAGGCGGTTGCCTTCCTCCTCCATCCGGTTGTGCGCCCGCAGGATCACGGCGATGCCGGAGGAGTCGATGAAGGAGCAGCGCTCGAGGCCGACGAGGATGCAGTCGCACTGCTCGACGGCGGCGGTGAGGGCTTCGTCCAACTGGCCGGCGACGGCGAGGTCCAGCTCCCCTTCGATCTGGACGTCCCTGCAACCGGGCCGCAGCTCTCGCTCGGTGACTTTAAAACGCTGCATCGATGCAGATCGTAGTCGGGAAACCTGGCATGGGTGGAAACCTGTTCGGATCGATTCTTGTCGTTCGGTCCGTAGATCGACTCAACAAAGCCGAACCCGTGCCTCTCTCTAAATCAATGCGCCGGCGCTGCGCACCGGAGCATCGGAGCGATCCTAGCCTAAGCTCGCGCTCGTGTCCCGCCGCACGAAGCTGCCGCCGCCGGAGGAGATCGTCGCGGCGATCGTCGCCCTCGCCGACGACGGCTTCTGCCGGCGCGGGGATCTGGCGCAGCGCTTCCCGCGGCTCGGCGCCCGCGACCTGCACCGCGCCCTGCGGCGGGCGATCGCGCAGGGGTTCGTGATTGAGCGGCGCGGCCCCGACGGCGCCTTCCACCTCGCGGTCAGCAGCGAGGGTTGGAACCTCCACCGCAGTGGGTAGCTGGGGACGATGAGTCCCTCCGTCGAAGACGTGCCGGCCGCCGTCCAAGGCTATGCCGAGCCGGACGAACGGCCGCCCTTCACCCCCTACCTCGTCTTCATGAGCATCTTCGGCGCGCTGGTCAGCGCCGCCCTCCTCGTCGCCAAGCGGCAGGAACGCGAGCTGCCGGAGAAGGTCGGGCCCGGCGAGCTGATGCTGGTCGGCACCGCGTCCCACAAACTCAGCCGGCTGCTCGCCAAGGACAAGGTGACGAGCCCGCTGCGGGCGCCCTTCACCGAACTCGAAGGCAAGGGCGGCCCTGCCGAATTCGAGGAGAGCTCGCGCGGGACGGGGGTGCGCAAGGCGATCGGCGAGCTCCTGATCTGTCCCTACTGCCTCGGCCTCTGGGTCGTCGCCGCCTTCTCGGTCGGGCTGCTCTTCGCCCCGCGGGTGACCCGCTTCGTCGCCTCCCTCTTCGCGGCCCTGACGATCTCCGACTTCTTCCAGATCGCCTACAAGGCCGCCGAGGAAAAGGGCCTCGGCTAGAGCCAGATGCCGCGGCCGCTGGAGGAGGCCGTCGTCGTCGTCACCGGCGCCTCGAGCGGGATCGGGCGCGCCGCGGCACTGCGGTTGGCGCGGCGGGCACGGGGACTGGCGCTTTGCGCGCGCTCGGAGGAGGCGCTGGCCGAAGTCGCATCCGAGTGCGAGGGGGCGGGCGCCGAGACCCTCTACCGGGCGCTCGACGTCTCCGACGAGGAGGCGGTCGAGGCGCTGGCGGCGGCGACCGTGGAGCGCTTCGGCCGCATCGACGTCTGGGTCAACAACGCCGGCGTGATCGCCTACGGCTCCTTCGAGGAGATCCCCTCCGACGTCTTCCGCCAGATCGTCGAGACGAACCTGATGGGGCAGGTCCACGGGGCGCGGGCGGCGGTGCGGCGGTTCCGAGCGCAGGGCTCGGGCGTGCTGATCAACATGTCCTCGGTCTGGGGTCGGGTCAGCACCCCGCAGGTGACGCCCTACATCGTCAGCAAGAACGCGGTCCGCGCCTTCTCCGAATGCCTGGCCGGGGAACTGGTCGACGACGAGGGGATCGAGGTCGCGACGATGGTCCCCCAGGCGGTCGACACGCCGATCTTCGAGCACGCCGGCAACTACACCGGCCGCCAGGTGCGGCCGATCCCGCCCGTCCTCGGCGTCGAGGAGGTGGCGCGGGGGATCGAGCTCTGCGCCGAGAACCCGAAGCGCGAGGTCAACTACGGCCAGGCCGGGCGGGCGCTGGAGATCCTCTACGCGGTGGCGCCGCCGCTCTACCGCCGGCTCGCCCACACCGCCTTCGTCCGCGGCACCTGGGGGAGCGTGCCGGCCGATCCCGCTCCCGGGAACGTGCTGCGCAGCCGCGGACCGCACCAAGCCGAAGGCGGCTGGCACGGGCGACGACAGGGAGTCCTGCGCAGAGCCTTCTTCGCGGCTGGGCTTGGCGCAGTTTCCGGGCTTTTCAAGAAGAACTCCTGAGGTTTACTCCGACCGTACGCGGGGGTACCGTCCCTCCACCATGCAGGAGAACCGCTTGGCTTGGATCTTCGGCTCGTCGCGCAGCGGCAGCACCTGGCTGTTGAAGATGCTCTCCGACATCGCGGGCGTCGTCCCCGTCGACGACCCCCACCTCGGTCACCACCTCGGCGTCTGGCGGCCGATCCCGCTGGCCTGGGCGACCTGCGAAGACCCACCCGAGCTCAGCACCCTGCTCGACGTCAAGGCCGAAGAGCCCGGCTACTTCTTCGCCGAGCGCTACCGGGATGCATGGGCCGAACCGCTGCGCGAGCTGATCAAGGCGCGGTTCGAAGCGCAGGCGGCGGACGCGGGGGTCGCGGACCCGGCGCAGGCCTCGGCCTTCGTGGTCAAGGAGCCCGGCTCCCACGTGGCGCCGTTCCTGGCCGAGCTCTTCCCGCGCTCGAAGGTGATCTTCCTCCTGCGCGACGGGCGCGACGTCGTCGACTCCTGGCTCGACGCCTACAGCGAGGGCTCCTGGGCGATCCCCGGCGGCGCCTTCCCGGTCACCGAGGAGGGCCGGATCCCCCTGATCAGGTGGCTCTCCACCGTCTGGGCCTATCGCAGCCGCGCGGTGAAGGAGGCCTACGACTCGCGCGAGGAAGGCGACCGGATCCTGATCCGCTACGAGGACCTGCGGGGCGAGACCGAGGAATGGCTGACGCGGGTCTGCGAGATGACCGGCATCGACGCCGCGCGGGTGCCGGAGGTGGTCGAAGGACACCGCTTCGAGAAGCTTCCCCGCACCGGCCGCCGCCAGTTCACGCGCCAGGCCAGGCCAGGCGGCTGGCGCAACAACCTCAACGCCGCCGAGCAGACGGCGATGCACGAGGCCATGGGCGACGCTTTGGCCGAGTTCGGCTACCAGACGCAGTCACCGCTCGCCGCCGCGAGCTGAGGGTCAGATCCGCAGCCAGTCGAGCCAGCCGGCCGCGAGCACGAGCCGCGCGATCTCCATGTAGCCGTAGGCGCCGGGGTGGGCGCCGTCGCCGGCCGCCACCTCCTGCCGCCAGCGGTGCGACCGCAACAGACCCTCGACGAGGGGCACGAAGAGGACACCGCGCTGGTCGCAGAGCCCCGCGAAGGCGGCGGAGAGCGCGACGATCCGCTCGTTCGCGTCTTCGTCGTCGATCGCCGCCGGGCCGATGACCAGCGGCCGCATCCCCAGCTCCGCCGCGCCGTCCAAGGCGGACGCCAGCGCCTCCAGCGATTCCCCGCGCGAGCAGCGAGGGCGCCCGTCCCGCAGCGCGACGTCGTTGACGCCGAAGGCGAACACCGCCCTCGAGTCGCTGCCGTCGTCAGGCAGGCGCGGCGCCGCCTCCGCCCGCAAGCGGGCGGCGACCTCGACCGAGGTCTGGCCTCTCACCCCGAGGTTGTAGGAGGTGACGGGAATTCCCGCGGCGCCGGCCGCGCCGGCGACCCGGCCCGCCCAGCCGAGCGCCTCCGGGTCGCCCGCGCCGACGGTGTGGGAGTCCCCGAAGAACATGACGTAGCGTTCGCGCACCCCTCCATGATCGCGGTCCTCGCCGACACCCACATGCCGAAGGGCCACCGCGCGCTGCCGGGCGCTTGCGTCGAGAAGGTCAGGCAGGCCGAGGCGGTGATCCACGCCGGCGACTTCTTCGCCGCCTCGGTGCTGGAGGAGCTGCGGGAGCTCAATCCCCGGGTCCACGCCGTCCACGGCAACGTCGACGAGCCGGCCCTGCGGGAGGAGCTGCCCGAATCGATCGAGATCGGGGTCGGCGGCCACCGGGTCGCCGTCATCCACGATTCCGGGCCGAGCAAGGAGCGCCTCGCCCGCATGCGAGCTCGCTTTCCGGAGGCCGACGCGGTCGTCTTCGGCCACAGCCACCTCCCCCTCCACGAAGAGGAGAACGGCTTCCAGATCTTCAACCCCGGCAGCCCGACCGAGCGCCGCCGCGCCCCCCGCCACTCGATGGGGCTCCTGCACCCCAGCGACGCCGGCTTGCGCTTCGAGCACCTCTGGCTCTGACCAGTTTGGCCCCGGGCGCGGCGGGGGTAGGTGATCGGCATCCTGCCAACCACCACCCAGGAGGACGACGATGGCTGAGTTGACGACTTTGGAGGAGAAGCTCGCGGAGGTGATCGGGCTCGCCGAAGCCGCCCAGAAAACGACCGAGAAAGTCGAGGGCCTCGTCGACGACGAGCAGATCGGCGCCAGCCTGCGCCAGATGCGCGAGGAGGCCGAAGAGACCGCCCGCCGCGGCACCGAGGTGGCCGAGCAGCGCGACGGCAAGAAGACGGCGATCCTGGAAAAGGCCCGGGAGACCAAAGGCGAGGCCTCGGAGATGGCCGAGACCTACCTCGGCGACGAGGCCGACGGGCTCGACGGCTTCGAGTTCCTGACGATGGCCGAGGCCGGCGAGGTCGGTCACTGGGCGGTGCTGAAGAAACTCAACGAACAGGCCGGCGAGGAGCAGGTCTCCGAACTGGTCGAGTGGGCGCTGCCGATCCAGGAACGGCACTTCAGCCAGGTCCAGGAGTGCTCGCTGCAATTGGCCGGCGAGAAAGATCCCTACGAGGAGTCCTAGAAGCGCCGATGGCCCAGAGCGCAGACCCGGATCGCCTTCTGGGCATCTACCTCAACGACCACCTGGCGGGGGCCACGCTCGCGGTCGAGCTGGCCCGCCGCCTGCGGTCGAGCAACCGCGGCGACGCCGAGTTCGGCGAGCCGCTGGCGAAGATCTGCGCCGAAGTCGAGGAGGACCGGGACACGCTCCTGCACCTGATGGACCGGCTCGAAGTCGGCCGCCACCCGCTCAAACCGACGCTGGCGCGCCTCGGCGAGCGCCTCGGCCGGTTGAAGCTGAACGGCCAGATACGCGGTTACTCCCCGCTCAGCCGGGCGCTCGAGCTGGAGGGCCTCTCCGGGCTGCTCGGCGCCAAGCTGCAGCTTTGGAACGCGCTCGAGCAGAGCTTCGGCGAGACCCTCGAGAGCTTCGATTTCCACGCCTTGGCCGAGCGGGCCGACCGCCAGGGCCAGCAGGTCGAGGACCTGCACCTGGCCGCCGCCCAGCGGGCCTTTCCGAGCGCGACCAGCAGCGCCCAGGGCGTCCCCTGAGGCGAATCAGGCGACGGCCATCGAGACCGGCCACTGGTCGGCCACCGATTTGGCCGCCGCCTTCTCCTCGCTGAGGATCGATTCGGCCAGGGCCACGGTCTCCTCGTCGCCGGCGCGGCGGGCGACGCGGAGGAGGAGCTCGTAGGCGGCGATCTCGAGGTTCTCGACCGCGTAGGAGAAGCCGGCGAGCTTGGCGGGGGTGTCGGGCTGGGCGCCGAAGAAACCGCCCCAGTTGAGGGCGCCGAGGCGCAGCATCGCGTCCTTGATCGCCGAGGGGGTGGCGCCGCGATCGTCGAGGCGGCGCTCGATCTTCTCCAGGTGGCCTTCGGTCTCCCGCAGGTGATGGGCAAAGGCCGCTCGGAGCGTCTCCGGCACGTCCATCTCCTTGCTTTTGTCCAGCAGCTCCTTCGACTGCCCCTCGAGCGCGTGGACGTCGGCGAGGTAGGTGTTGAGCTGATCGCCGAGGTCATCCGGGTCGACCTCGCGCAGCGCCTGCTCGACCGCTTCGTCCCAGCTCGCGGCGAGGCGGCCGGCCATCTCCCGCTCCTCGTCGGCGATCGCCTCCGCCATCGCGGCGGTCTCCTCGTCGCCGGCTTCGCGGGCGGCGATCGCCAGCAGCTCGTAGGCGGCCACCTCCATGTGCTCGTAGGAGAAGGCGTGCATCACCAGCTTGCCGGGCGTGTCCGGCTGCGAGCGGGCGAAGAGGACCATCCCGAAGCCCCCGGCTTTGCCGGCGACCTCCTTCAGCTTCGAGGGGGAGGCGTCGTGCGCCTCGAGGCGCCGGCGCACGCGCTGCTCCTGGGATTCCGTCTCCCCGAGGTGGCGCTGGAAGGATTCCGAGAGCGGCCCCTCGACCATCTGCGGGGCGCGTTCCATCTGGATTCGCGCCTGTTCCTCGATCGAGTGGACGTCGGTCAGGTACTTGACGAGCTGGGTCTGCGGATCGTTGTCGGTCATGCCGGCCAGCTACCCGCAAGCGAGCGCCGGCACGCCTCAGACGTAGGCGGCCTCGCGGGAGAGCAGGTGGAGCCGCACCGTCGTGCCTCCGTCCCCGGAGCGGATCTGGACCAGGTCGCAGAGCTGATTGGCGAGCCAGAGGCCGCGGCCGCCCTCCTGCGAGATGTCGGGACGCAGCCGGCCCACCAGCGGCTCCTCGATCCGGCCGCGATCCTCGACCTCGGCCAGGAGCCTGCCCTCCTCATGCCAGAGCCGCAGCATCCCGCTGCCGCCCCCGTGCATGACGCTGTTGGCGGCGAGCTCGCTGGTCGCGGTGACGAGATCGGCGACCGCAAGCGGGTCCATGCCGGCCGCCTCGGCGGCGGCGGTCACCCGCCGGCGCACCTCGCCGAGCTCGGTCAGCCCGAAGGCCAGGGTCTCCGGCGTCACCACCGGCGGCGGCAGCTCACCGGCGAAGCAGTCGGGTTCGGGCTCGAAGGAGGAGCTTTCCTCCGTCCGGCCGTCCTGGTGGATGTGGCGATGCGAGCAGGAGACCTTCTCCAGCACGTCGCCGCTCAACGTCCCGGCGTCGTAGGGGCACAGCAGCGACCAGGAGGTTCCGTGAGCGAAAGCGACGTTGAGCAGCGCCTCGTGCCGCTGGCACTCGTCCAGCGCCGCCGGCGTGCGGGTCGCCCAGACCGGTTCGCCGATGCCGCGGGCCGAGCGACCGCCCAGTTCGTCGACGAACTCGCGCCAGAAGGGGATGATCCAGGCCGGATTGCGCCCCAGCTTCCTCATATCGGCGAAGTGGACTCGCTCCGCCTCATCGCCCAGCTCGGCTTCGATTGCCTTGCGCTGGGAGCGGCCGACCGCCACCAAGGCGGGTTCGCCGGCCTCCAGGGCGGCCTGGAGGAAGGGGATGGTCCCGGCCAGGTACTCGTCGGAGCCCTCGTAGATCAGGGCCTGATGTTGAAAACCAGCGTGTCTCATAGCTCTGACATTCGGATCTTTTGGCTCTGGGCTTGATTTTCTCTTCCCGCGGCCCGCCCCTTCAAAACGGGTTTTGATCACACAGGGAGAGGGTAATCAGACTCTAGGCACAACGGTCACAGCGCCGGTTGTGTCCGAAGGCAAACCGCTCACTTCTCACGGCAGCGGCACGGAGATTGGGAGAGGTAAACCCAGTCATCCTCAACTTCGAAGCCGGAGGAGCAAATGAACGCCCCACCTGGACCCCTCAGCAGCAAAGACGTGACCAAGGCCCGGGACGAGATTCGCGGTCCCGAGCTCGGACCCGCCCTGAAACGCGACATGTTCCTGCAACGAGTGCGCGCTGCGCGGAAACGTCTTTCCCCGATTTCACCCGCAGTCCCCCGACTGCGCTAACCTCTTCAGAGGGTTTCGTCGGTGCCGCGCGGCGCCGGGCGCCACCCTCTGTACGAGGTGAGACCGCGAGCGCCCATCCGAGGCGCCCCGGGACTTCCGGAAATCCCAGAACGGAGGTCCCATATGCCCTTTAACGACGGAACCCAAGACGGGTTACTGACCGTCATCCCCTTGGACGAAGGCGCGTGCGTGCGCCTCGCTCTCCGTGGCGAGCTCGATCTCTCCAACGTCTCGACCGTGGAGGCGGCCTTGGCAGAGGCGATCGACTCCGGCAAGAAGGTCGTGATCGACCTCGATCAGCTCGAGTTCCTCGATTCGACCGGCGTGGCCCTGATCGTCAGGACGCTGAACCGGAGCGACGCGGAAAGGTTCAGCTTCCTGCCGAGCCGGTCGAGCGGTGTCCGCCGCCTCTTCAGCCTTACCGGGCTGGACGAGAAGATGGTTCTTGCCACGGCGAGCGACTCGGTCACCCTGCCCGCCGTCTAAGAGGGTCCGGCGGCGCGAGCCTGCCGGACCGCCTCGGCGGTTCCCCCGCGCCATGGCTCGCCATGGCCGGTGAGGACGGTGCTCGCCTCGACGCCCGCGAGAGCGTCGAGCGATCGCAGCGCCCGCTCGCTGTCGGCGGTGGCGGCGCCGGCGACGATCCGCGGCCCCTTGGCGCCGGTGTAGAGGTCGAGCATCACGATCGCGTCGCCGGCGACGACCGCGTCGCGGTCGGGGAGGTGCAGGGCGCAGTGGCCGAGCGTGTGCCCGGGGGTGGCGATCACCCGCGGGGCTCCGGGGACGTCGAGCTCCCCCCCGGAGAAGGGCCGCGGCTCCCGCACCGGCTGCGGCCAGAAGGCGCGGGTCGCCAGGAAGCCGAGCACGTGCGGCAGCCCGCGCGGCTTCGTCAGCAGGTAGCGGCTGCGGGCGCGCTCGGCGAAGCCGAGGTGGTCGAAGTGGGCGTGGGTGAGGACGAGGGCGCGGATCTCGGAAGCGTCGCGGCCGACCTCGGCCAGCACCCGTTGCAGCGAGTCCCAGGAGCGCGGCACCCCCGCGTCGACGATCGTCAGCCCGGACTCGGCCTCGACCAGGTACCAGTTGACGCCGGCGTCTTCGATCCGGTGGACGTCGGGGGCCGCGCCTCGTTCGATCCTGGGTTCCATTCGTCCCCTCTACCCGGCTTCCCCCCAACTCGCGCCTGCCTCTCGAACCGGCGCCGCAGCTGCCGTTCGGAGTGGGCGGCGACGGGGATCACCGAGTCGCCGTAGCGGACGCCGCCGAAGCGCAGGCGCTGCAGCGCCGCCAGCCAGGCGCAGACCCCGCGCTCGAGGATCCAGACCGGCGCCAGCAGCGAGGAGGTGGCGGGGAAGACGCGGGCGCCGCCGGCGCGGCGACGGCCGAGCTCGGCCGCCGCGACCGAGAGCGCGGCGGGGCCCAGCGCCAGCGAGGAACGGCGCCTGAGCGTCGCCAGGAGGAGCAGCGGCGCGACCGCGAGCCAGAGCGCCATCCGCAGCGGCAGCGCGAAGTCGTCGTAGGCCTGGCGGGTCCGCTGGCCCCAGAAGTGCGAGGCCGAGGGCGGCACCCGGGCGACGTAGAGGTCGAGCGGCGAGGTCGTGCTGCCGCCGTGGGCGCGCACGGTCCGGATCAGCTCCAGGTTCTCGAAGAGGACGTCGCCGTCGTAGAGCCCCATCGCCAGCATCCGCGATCGCCGCACCGCCAGCGTCCCGGGGTAGTCGCGGCCGAAGCAGCGGTTGAGCAGCGTCCGCGCGGCGTCCCAGCGGGCGTGCCAGGGAAGGTGGGTGAAATAGTTCTGCGGCCGCACGAGGTCGTGCTCGTCGAGCAGGCGGGCGGTGCGCCGCAGCGCCTCGGGCTGGTAGCGGACGTCGTCGTCGGCAATCACCACCCGCTCGTGAGCGGCGAGCCGGACGCCGGTCCTGAC
>JALYWY010000416.1 GCA_030852475.1 Actinomycetota bacterium
CCGGCAAGACGATGCTGGCCCGCGCGGTCGCCGCCCAGGCCGGGGTCGACTTCTATGCCGCCTCGGGCTCGAGCTTCGTCGAGATGTTCGTCGGCCGCGGCGCCGCCCGCATCCGCCGCCTCTTCAAAGAGGCGCGCAAGTCCGGCCGCGCGGTGATCTTCATCGACGAGCTCGACGCGATCGGCGGCTCCCGCAGCGCCGGCGGCGGCGACGGCGGCTCCAGCGAGCGGGAGCAGGCGCTGAACCAGTTGCTGGTCGAGCTCGACGGGTTCGAGAAAGACCCGGGGATGGTGATCGTGATCGCCGCCTCCAACTACGTCGAGAAGCTCGACAAAGCGCTGCTGCGCCCCGGCCGCTTCGACCGCCTCGTCCTCGTCGCCCCACCCGACCGCGCCGGCCGCGAGGCGATCCTCCGCAGCCACGCCAAGAGCAAGCCGCTCGCCCCCGACCTCGACCTCGGCGACGTCGCCCGCAAGACGACCGGGATGACCGGCGCCCAGCTCGCCAACGCGCTCAACGAGGGAGCGATCATCGCCGGCCGCGCCGGTCGCTTCTACATGACCCGCGAGGACCTCGACGAGGCGCTGCTGCGCCAGGCCGTCGGCTCCCAGCAGGCCCGCCGCCTGAACGCCAAGGAGCGGCGGATCGTCGCCTACCACGAGGCCGGCCACGCCCTCTGCCGCAAGCTGCTCGGACTCGACCCGCCGGAGATCCTCAGCATCGTCCCCCGCGGGCCGGCGCTCGGCTTCGTCGCCCACTCGCCGCAGGAGGACAGCTACCTGAAGTCCCGCGACGAGCTGCTCGACGAGGTGGTGACGCTGCTGGGCGGTCGCGCCGCCGAGGAGGTGGTCCTCGGCGAGACCTACTCCGGCGCCGCCGACGACCTCAACCGGGTCCACCTGGTCTGCAAGCAGATGGTGGCCCAGTTCGGGATGGGGGTCGCGCGCGACCACGACGGCCCGGCGCCGATCGCGATCCCAACCGGCGACTACGCCGTCTCCGACCAGACCCGGCGCGAGGTCGACCAGGCGGCGATGACCCTGGCGAGCGAGGCCTACCGCCGGGCGCGGGCGCTGCTCTCCGCCAACCTCGAGGTGCTCGACCACCTGGCGGTGCTGGCGCTGGAGCGCGAGACGCTGACCCGCGAGGAGCTGGACGAGATCTTCGACGCCCACGAGCTGCGCGGCCTGGTCGAGTCGCCGGGCTCCGGAGCGGCGCTGGTGGCGATGAGCCGGGAGGCCTCCGAGTAGGATTTTTGGCCAGATGGCCAGGAATATCACTAAGCTCTGGCTGAGCGGCCAGTGAGCGACCAGCATCACAGGGGTTACTTCCCGCAGGGCCGATCGATGGCTCGACGCGTGCATGGGGAGCGATCGGTCGGCCTTCTCTATGGCCAGCGGGCGCTCCTGATCGGCGCCCTGGAACCGCTCACCTACACCGGGACGATGCTCAGCACCCACTCCGGTGACCATCCCTTCACCCGCCTCGCCCGCACCGCGAAGATCCAGGAGACGATCTTCCTCGGGACCAAGGAGGAGGCCGACAAAGCGCTTGCCGCGGTCCACCGCCTGCACGAGCGGATCAAGGGCGAGCTGCCCGAGGCGGCCGGCGCCCACCCCGCCGGCAGCGCCTACTCGGCCTTCGACCCGGAGCTGATGCTGTGGACGCTGGCGGTGATCGCCGACTCCGGCCGGGCGATGTACGAGACGATGGTGCGGCCGCTGAGCGAAGCCGAGCGCGAAGCGCTCTGGCAGGACTACATCCGCTTCGGCGAGCTCTTCGCGATGCCGCGCGAGGTGGCGCCGCCCAGCTACCCGGAGTTCCGCGCCTGGTTCGAGGGAAAACTCGCCTCGCCCGACCTCCACGCCACCGACCACGCCCTCGAGATGGCGCCGCTGGTTGCCTTCAGGCAGCCGGTGCCGCGCTCGGCTCGCGGCAACATCGCCGTCCAGAACCTGGTGATCAAGGGAACCCTGCCGCCGCGCGTGCGCGAGATCTTCGGCATCTCCTGGAGCGGCGCCCACGAGCGCGCCTTCCAGTCGATCGCAGCCGCCCACCGCCGCGCCCGCCCCGCCTTCCCACGCCGGATGCGCCGCGGCCGCAACGACTACTTCTTCAACGTCGTCACCGAGATGGAGAAGCGGCGCGGCGGCACCTCGACTCCCCACGTGACGGGTGCTGCTTGAGCTGATCGCCGTCGCGGCGGCCGGGGCCGCGGCGGGGGCGGCGAACTCGATCGCCGGGGGCGGCGCCCTGATCACCTTCCCGACGATGGTCGCGCTCGGCGCGCCGCCGCTCACCGCCAACGTCACCAACACGGTCGGGATCGTCCCCGCCTCCGTCGGCGGCGCCCTCGGCTACGCCGACCTGCTGCGCGAGCAGGGCGAGCGCTTCCTCCGCTTCCTGGCGCCGTTGCTGCTCGGCGCCGTCGCCGGCTCGGCGGCGCTCCTGCTCACTCCCGACGCGACCTTCGAAGCGATCGTCCCCGTCCTGATCGCCGCCTCCTGCCTGCTGCTCTTCTTCCAGCCGCGCCTCACCCCCCACATCGCCCACGCCGGCAACGAGCGCTCGCCCTTCCTCCTCGCCGGCATCGTCTTCTGCGGCGCCTATCAGGCGTACTTCGGCTCGGCGGTCAGCATCCTCGTCTTCGCCCTGCTCGCCCTCTTCGTCGCCGACACCCTCCAGCACCTCAACGCGATGAAGATCCTCCTCGCCGGCAGCTCCAACCTCCTCGCCGCCCTCGTCTTCGCCTTCCTCGCCCCGGTCAACTGGCGCTACGCGGTGACGATCATGGCCTCCTCCTTCGCCGGCGGCCGCGCCGGCGCCCACTACGCCCGTCGCATCCCCAGCGACCCGCTGCGGATCTCGATCGCCGCGATCGGCCTGGTCGTCGCCGCGGTCCTCGCTGTGCGCGCGTTCAGCTGAGTTCCGCCGCCTGGACCGCCTCCGTCCCCAGCTCGAGCGGCTGCGGCCGGCCCAAGTAGTACCCCTGCACCAGATCCACCCCCAGTTCTTCCAGCCGTTCGAACGTCTCCCGATTCTCCACCCCCTCGGCGACGGTCGTCATCTCGAAGTTGCGGGCGACGGCGATCATCGACTCGACCACCCGCCGGCCGGCCTCGTCGTTCTCGATTTCGGCGATGAACTCCGAGTCGATCTTCAGCTGGGTCACCGGCAGGTGGCGCAAATAGGTGAAGGAGCCGTAGCCGGTGCCGAAGTCGTCGAGAGCGACCCCGCACCCCATCCTGGTCAGCTCGCGGACCAGTTCCCGCGCCCCCTCCATGTTCTCCGCTGCCGCCGTCTCGGTGATCTCGAAGGTGAGGTTGCGGGCAAGCGAGTGGTCGGCGGCCAGCCGCCGCTCGATCGCGCTCAGCAGCCCGCGGCTGCCGAGGCTGCGAGCGGAGAGGTTGATCGCGACCGGGAGCCGCGCCGCCAGCACGATCCCCCGCTCCACCGCCCAGAGGTCGAGGTCGCGGATCAGTTCGGTTTCCTCGGCGAAGGGCAGAAAGGCACCGGGCAGGACCAGCTCGCCGTCCACCCGCATCCGCACCAGCAGCTCGTGGTGGTGGACCCTGCCGCTCTTCAGCTCGAGGATCGGCTGCCCGTGGAAGTCGAGGCTGCCGTCTCCGAGGGCCCGGCGCAGGCGCTGGCGCCAGAGCTGGGCTTCGGTTTCACGCGCTTCGGCGCGCTCGCGGCGGCGGCGCTCGCTGATGTCGTGGACGACGGTGCAGACGGCGGTGACCTCGCCCCCCAGCCCGCGCATCGGAAAGGCGCGCAGGGAGACGTCGAGCAGCTCGCCCTCTTTGTTGATCCGCTGCGTCTCGAAGGAGAGCGTCTCGCCCCCTCCCACCTCGTCCTGAACTCTCTCCACCTCGTGCCGCCGCTCCCGCGGCACGATCAGCTCGGCGATGCTCCTGCCGATCGCCTCCTCGGCGTTGTAGCCGAAGAGCCGTTCGGCACCCTGGTTCCAGCTGGTGACGACGCCGGTGAGGTCTTTGGTCAGGACGGCGTCCTCGGAGGAGCGGATGATCGTCGCCAGCCGCCGGTTCTCCTCCTCCCTTCGGCGCCGCTCGCTGATGTCGCGAACCACCAGGGTCCGCAGCTTCGAGCTCTTCTTCAGCGCGCCGACCGCCACCTCGACCGGCAGGCGCTTCCCCTGCGAGTCGACGGCGCTCAGCTCAACCGGGCCGGGCGAGGGGACTGAGTCCGCCTCGGCGAAAAGCTCCTCCAGGGAGCGCTTGCCGGGGCCATGGTCCAGCAGCTCGGCCACCGTGATGCCGACCATCTCGACTTCGCTGCGGTGGAAGAGCCGGCAGGCCCGCTCGTTGCAGGCGGCGATCCTGCCGTCCGGTTCGAGGACGAGCGCCGCGTCCAGCCCCGCGGCCTCCACCGCCCCCGTGGCTTCCGCCCGGCGGATGCGCACCCGCGCGTCGCGCCAGCCCCGCTGGGTCGCGGTCAGCTGGACGCCGGCCGCGAGCAGGGTCACGCTCGCGAGCAGCACGGTGGCGAGACCGAGCCGCGAGTAGTGGTCGTAGACCAGGACCGTCACCGCCAGCAGGATCGAGAGGAGGCTGAGGATGACCACGAAGCGGCCGCTCTGCTTCGGCTTCCCGCGCAGCTTCACCCCCAGGTAGGCGGCGGCGACGATCAGCGCGGCGGCGAGGAACGAGAGGGCGGGGAGGTCGAGATCGAGGAAGAGCCAGCTCCAGATCGTCACCAGGCCGAGGAGGCAAACTCCGAGGCCCTGGGCAAACGCACGGCGAAGGCGGAAAGGGAGGGCCACCTACCGGTCTTCGACGCTCTAAATAGTTCCCTTTAATCGTGCGGCTGACTAGGAGTCCAACTCAAGCTCGGCCAGGCCCGCCGCCTCCAGCGCTTCCTCCCAGGTGTCATGCGCGCGGCCGCGGCGCAGGAGCCCGTCCTCCATCTCATAGCTCCAGGCGACCTTGACCGCGAATTTCTGATCGCCGCGGGTGTCGAAGACGATGCCCAGCACGGCGCCGCGGCCGTCTTTGCTCGCGGTCTGCTGCACCCGGATATCCAGGTGCTGGAGGTTCTCGCCGAACTGGGAGAGCCAGAGGTGCACCCCTTCGTGCCCCCGGTACATCGCCCCCCCGCTCCAGATGGTGGGAGTCCATTCGACCTTCGAGTGCAGGAGCGCCAGCACCTTGTCAGGGTCGCCCGCGACCACGGCCGCAAAGAGCCGCTCGATGACAGTCGGCTGTTCCTGGGCGGGGAGCCGTGTCTGTTTCACATGGGCGGTACTGGGCTCGAACCAGTGACCCTCATAAGGACTGCCAGCGGGGTCAGTCCAAGATCGCCATCGATCTTCTGCCGCCTGGACCCTCGATTTTATCCGCTTCGGAGTTACGTCTCATCCCCGCGAGCCTCCGGTCAGAACCTGGACCAAGTCCAGGTTGCGCAGATCTGCGAAGGGACGAATGTGCACCTGCTGCTGGGCCTCCTGCTCGCGCAGCGGGGCTTCGACCACTTCCCCGATCGGCAGGTTCGGCGGGTACCCCGACTCAAAGGTCTGAGTGCGCCAACCGGCGGTGACCACCAACTGCCCTTTCCCGACGAATTCTTCTGAGTCGAGGAAATCGAGGATTAAGTCCTCTGGATCTCCAGCCATCGGCTTCATCAATCCCTTGATGCCGCTCGGCACGATTTTCGCGGAGACAGCGCTGGCGTGGTCGACGATCAGGGTCACCTGGGCGGAGTCTCCGGTGACGCCAGAGACGGTTCCAACTAGGCCGTCGCCGTTGACGACGGGGTCGTCGACCTCAACTCCGTCTTTGGATCCCACGTCGATGACCACGTCCGCGAACCAGATGGTCGGCGAACGAGCGATCACCCGACCGGTGACGGGGTCGTAGCCGGGGGGGATGGCGCCACTGCGGTCGAGTTCGACCAGCTTCCGCAGTTCCCCGTTTTCGGCCACAGCCACCTTCTTCCCCACGGCCTCTTTGCGAACTACCTCCAGTTCACTCTGCAGGCGCTCGTTGCGGTCCTTCGCATCGAAGGTCTCGTCGAACCAGTTGACCAGGTCGCGAGCGGGCTTCAGCGCCCGGTCCCCGACTGAGAGGAACGGGTTCAAGATCGTGCTGATGAGCAGCGCGAAAGAACCGACTACCAGAAGTACTAGCACCGCCCGGCGACGACGAATTTGCTTTCGATGCACGTTGGTGACTTGAATTGATGGTTTGGTACGAGCACTAAAGCGCTGGGCCGTTCCGTTGCTCTAGACAGCGGCTGCGGGTTGTTTTCGTTCTTCTATTTCATCCGGTGCTTCGCCCGCTGCGCGGTTCAACGGGTGACTCTGCCAGTTGGCAAGGGCATCCGCGCTTGGCGACCATGCACTGCTCCAAGCCTTGCAGAGGAGGCGGGGCAGGCCCTATCTCTCGTCAGGCCGAGATTGGCTTTAAAGAATCTTCTGTTTATTCAAAAACTGCTATTCATTTGCGAATAAGGCCGTATCCATGGCACAACGTTCGGCGGTTCTCGAACCAGACAGGAAGGGATCATGAAGCAAATTAAACTTGGCATCCTTTGTGTTATCGCGCTTGCTGCAAGTGCGTTTGGACTTGCGTCTAGCGCTGGGGCCGAAGAAGAATCGTCGTTACTTGCAGGCTGTGAAGCGAACAAGATTTGCGTATTCACGAGTGTCACATATGGCAATCCCTTCGGCACGATCGATTGCTCCTTTTCGGGAGCAACGCCTCCAGCGGCACTTCAGTCGGCTACAAACCGTTGTGGCAATAAAACGGCTTGGCTTCGAGTTAATGGAACCGCTATTGCGTGTATGAATCCTGGTGGTAACCGACCTCACCCGGGCATGTTCAATGAAGTGTTTGTTGCCGCTCAGTATGGTGCCTTCTGTTAAGTAAATCCTGCTGGTACCGCGCTTGCAGTTTGGGTGCGTCGGTCGAGCGGCCAATGTGCAACTATGCAAATTCCTTCCGCTTAGGAATTTCTCACGGGGAAGTCTGCCCCTCATAGTGGCAATGGCCTTCTCTGACTGAAGCAGTGGCCCGCCCTGTCGAAGCACGAGAAACAGGGCGGGCCCTCATTACCAAGGCGGCAGCTCCGTTAGAACACCTCGGCGACACCGGGTGCGAGCTGGCCGCGCGAGGGCCAGGGGAGGAAGTTAATGCGACCCTCCACTGCCACAACGCTGCCGTCCGGCCAGCTTCGGCTACCTCCCTTTCGGCCCCCGGAAGGCCCCGCCGTAGCGGGGATCTGACGAGTGGGCGGTACTGGGCTCGAACCAGTGACCCCTTCCTTGTAAGGGAAGTGCTCTCCCAACTGAGCTAACCGCCCGTAGAGCCCATTATTGCGCGGTTATGATGGCTCCGATGCAGCGGCTCGGGATCTGGGTGTTGACCTTGGTGATCGCGCTTGGCGTGACGGCGAGCGCCGGCGCTGCGACGACGGTTCAGATCAAGAACTTCGCCTTCAAGCCGGGGACGGTGGAGGTGAAGCGCGGCGCCCGCGTCACCTTCGGCAACTCCAGCGGGGTCCCGCACACGGCGACGAGCGGCAGCTTCGACACCAAGCGGATCGCGCCGGGGCAGTCGGCGACGGTGAAATTCGGCAAACGCGGCACCTTCGCCTATCACTGCAAGATCCACCCCTTCATGAAGGGCAAAGTCGTCGTCGAATAGCCTCGGTGGGGATGCACCTCCCCACTCTCTGGCGGGCGGCGCTGCTGCAGCTGGGCGCGGTCGCCCTGGTCTCGCTTGCCCTCGGCCTCGCCCTGCCGAAGGACTTCTTCGAGGACTGGGGCTGGCTAACCGGCCCGGCGGCCTGGATGCTCTGCGCGGCTTTCACCGCCCGGGTCCTGCGTCTGCCGCTGGGACCGGCGCTGCTCGGGGCGCTGCTCGCCGGCCTGCCGAGCCTGCTCGCCGTCGCGATCGGCGTCCACTGGGCCGGCGCGGTGCTGGCGGTCGCCTTGTTCGCGCTCTGGTGCGCGCTACTCGACCGGGGATAGCTCCGCGATCGCCTCGTCGCGGCTGGCGAAGACGATGCCGGCCTCGGTCAGGCCGGCGACGGTGAAGATCCGCAGCACCTGGTCCGAGCAGCCGTAGAGGACGAGGCGTCCGCCTTTGTCTTCGAGCTGGCGCCGCGCCTGCAGGAAGAGGGCGATGCCGGTGGAATCGACGAAGTTGCAGCTCTCGAGGCCGACGACGATCGCCTCGTTGTCGCGCGCGATCCGCTGCAGAACCGCCTGCAGCCGCTCGACGCTCCAGAGGTCCAGCTCGCCCTCGAGCTGCAGCTCGCACCGGCCCGCGCCAAGGTCGCGCTCGGCGATCTGCAGGATCTGCCCCCCACCCATGGGGTCATTGTCTCAGGATGGGTTGCTCGGCCCGGCCCCTCCCCGGCGCGAAAAAGGAGTGGTCAGGGCGCCAAATCGCTGACGATCCGCGCCGCTGGACGGACCTCGTGGATGCGCGCCACCGTCTCACCGGCGTAT
Source organism: Actinomycetota bacterium (assembly GCA_030852475.1). Classification (GTDB taxonomy): domain Bacteria; phylum Actinomycetota; class Thermoleophilia; order Solirubrobacterales; family 70-9; genus VAYN01. Next base: position 8,474 of record JALYWY010000416.1, read on the forward strand.
AGGGCGCCGGCGTCCACCAGCGTCTCCGGTGCGTCGTCGGTCGGCCCGGCGGGAGTGAGCAGGCGGCTGTCGGGGCGCTGTGCCCGGATCATCCGCGACTGCAGGGAAGGCAGCAGGTAGCGAGCCCCGGGCGCGAGCAGGTGGTTGAGGAGGCGGTTCGCCCGCGGCCCTCGCAAATCTCGCTGGAGCCATCGCTCCGTCGCCGCGTTTGGGACGACGCGGTGCGGTGCTGGCCAGCCGGCGCCGAAGAGCTCCGTGAGGACCGTCTCCTCCGCCTCCACCAGTCGCCGCTTGTAGGCGGGGTGGGCGCGGCTCTCGTTCGAGAGGAGAAAGCGGGTGCCGGCGACGGCGGCCGTCGCTCCCGCCTCCAGCGCGGTCCGAGCGTCGGCCGCGGTGGAGATGCCGCCGGCGAGCAGCAGCGGGTAATCCGGCGGAAGCGCGGCGCGCGCCTCCTCCAGCAGCTGCAGCGCCGGCGTCGTGCCCCGCACGTGCCCTCCCGCCTCGGCCCCCTGCACGATCGCCCCGTCGGCGCCGGCCGCCTGCGCCCGCAGCGCCTCGGCTACGGATCCGCACTGGTGCAGCCAGATGCCAGGGGTGCGCCTTCGGGGCCTCCCCCAGAAGGTGACGACCACGTCAGCTGCGGCCGCCGCCTCGAACCAGTCGCGGCGGGCGAACGGCAGCAGCAGGTTGACGGCGAGTGGTCGCTCGGTCAGCGCCCGCGCCGCCGCCAGCTCGTGCCGAATCGCCGAGGCCCCGTTGACCGCGATCGTCCCGAGGCCACCGGCCTCGGACACCGCTGCCGCCAGCTCGTGCCGGCTCAGCCCGCCGCCCATCCCGGCCTGGACGACGGGTAGCTCGATCCCGAGGCGCTCGAGCAACGGCGGCATCCCGTCAGTCTAGGAGCCTTGAGCTTAAGGCATAGATACCCTAACAACGGCTTCTATTAAAAGAGAGGCTCCGGGCGGCCCATGCCGCCCAAGCGCCGCTCCAAACCTCGTTCTCCTGAGCACGCCGCCCTCGGCGAGGCGATCCGCCGCCTCCGTCGCGAGGCAGGACTGAGCCAGGAGCAGCTGGCGGAGCGAGCCGGCACCGACCTGACCCAGATCGGCGGCATCGAGCGCGGCGTGCGCAACCCGAGCTACACGACGCTGGTGCGCCTGGCGGTGGCGCTCGAGACGACCGTGGGAGAGATCACGACGCTGGCGGACGAGCTGCTGGAGTGAGCGTTCACCAGCTCGGCCCGGTTTCCAGGACTGTCACCACCGTCACCTGCTGAATTCCGGTTGGACTGCTTTCCATCTCCACACCGGAGCCATGCACCTCGCACGCCACCGGGCTCTTGCATGAGCCCCACGCCAGCGGTTCGTCGTCGATTCCCTGGAAGCTGAATTCGGAACCATCGCCCGACAGTGCGGGCCAGGTCGCCGCGACTTCCGCGCCAAAGCGGACCCACAATTCCGCCATGCCCGGAGACAGGATGAGGTAGCCCTCCTTCCCTCGTTCGATATCCGCGCAGCTCTCGGGCAGCTTGGTGAGGCCGCCCTCGCCGTCCGTCTTATGCTCCCGAACCAACAGGTAGGGCCCAATCGGCGTGTGGACGACGTGGAAGTCTCCCCCCGCGAGATCGATCCTGTCAGAGGCGCCGATCAATTCCTGATGGCGGCCGATGCGGCGGGCTGCGGCCGATGCGGCTTCCAGCAGAACGGCGGTCCCGCGATCCCATGATGCGATCCCGAGGCTCCAGGGGAGCCCCTGGCACTCGCCTTCGACGATGTACGCACTTTCGCTCGGGTTCGGTTGCGCTCGCCTGGCACAGCCACTCGCGGGCGCCTTTTCTTCCCAGACCCGCCTGATTTCCGCTCGCAATGGTTCGGGTGCGCCATCGCCCGGCGTGACTTCGGTTCCGCAGGGATTTCCACCCGAGGCCTTTTCCGGGCTGTCTTCCTCGTCGGTGCCAGAGGCGGCCAGGCTCGACCCCTTCTGGTTGTGCTGTCGCGGTGCATGGTTGCCGGAGGGAGGAGGATCCGACCCCTTGACCATCCGGCCGACCACCACGCCGGTTTGTGTGAGCAGCGAGAACATCAAACCGAGGATGAGCAGGACGGCGGCCTTGTTCCTCTTCCCGATGGGGATCTTGTTCGAGATCACCCGGACCCCGGAGTCGACTCCCCATTTCCCGTTCCAGCTGCGATCCGGGTGGAGGAATGCCGCAACCGGACCGCAGTTCTCGATCACGTCGGCCCCGCATTTGGGACCGCCCTCTTCGATCAGGCGGCGGGTGCTCTCGATCAGCCCGCCGATCAGGATCATCAAGACGAGGGTCACGCCGAGCTGCCAGAAGCGGCCGGGATGCTGGAGGTAATAGACCCCGGCAACGGTCGCCGTCAGCGACAACGCGATGTTCGAGATCGTCAGGAAGCAGAGTCGCCGGCGCTTCGCTTTGGTCCATCCCTTCTCGACGTTCCCCTTGAACCACAGGTAACCGAGCTTCAGGTGGATTCCAACCCGGAAGTCGAAGAGCAGCCCACAGCCGAGCAGCATCAGCGCCGCAATCGCTTCGAGCTCCCGCAGGGAGCGGCCCAGGAACCAGAGCGTCAGGCTGCCGATAATCGCGGCCACCACTGCCGCCAGGGCTGCCAGCAGCGCGGCGCGGTCCCACGACGGTCCGCCCTCTGGCTTCTGCTCCTCGCGATGTTCCAAGTGCTCCTCCACGCGGCTCCTGACCGGAATGGGGCGTAGGGGAGGAGCGGACTGCTTGGAGCTAGCTAGGAGATCGCAGCAAAGCCCTCTCCGCCACCGACGGCGCCGTTTGACCCATGCGATTCAGGATGACATAACTCGGCGCTGCAGGCAAGAACTTCACAGTTATGACGAAAGGTTGCATTTTTAAATGACAGATTCGCGAGGGAACACTTTAAGAAAGTAAGGAATGTGACAAGAAAGTTATTATTAGCCGTAAGGTTTGTACTGGTTCACAGTTGTAAAGAAGAGTACGTATCTCAGGAGGCAAAGGGGTCGCCAAGGAACGGCTGCAGATGGAGCTCGAGGGAGACGACTATGTTGAAATTGTCCCCCTCTCCGCGCAGCGTCCAGAGCAGTTGCGCGCTCCCAGCCTGAACCCGGACGATCTCTCCCTCGACGGTCACCAGCGTCGCCGCCAGCAGGCTGTCGCAGGTGAGCCCGTGGCGCTCGGTCGCGCGGTCGACTTCGCTCCGGGTCGCCGCGGCACCGATCCGCGCAACCTGCCGCCGCAGATCCACCTCGACGTCGCGTATCCCGCGCAGGTCGAGCACCAGGCCGTCGTCGCAGTGGGAGCGGCCGGCGACCGAGTGGCCACCGGTGCGGACCGCCACCTTGAGCCCGTGCTCGCGGGCGAAGGCAAGCGCCGCGACGACGTCCTCGGCGGCCGTGCAGCGGGCGACCAGCGCCGGCCGCCACATGGCGATCGAGTTGAAGAGCGTGCAGGTGTCCTCGTACTCCGCCGCCCCCGGCTCGTAGAGCTCGCCGCGCAGACGGAAGCGCAGCTCCTCCAGGGCCGAGCGGTCGATTCTCACCCGCACGCTCCTCACCTTCTCCCTTAGAGCTGGAGGCAGTTGGCCCAGGCGAACAGGGTGTTGCTGCTGCCGCCGGTGGGAATGCCTTCGACGACCCAGGTCTGGTTGGGATCGCTTTCGCTCGGGGCGCTGGCGATGATCGAGTTCTCCTCCTGCTGGGTCCAGGCGTATCCGCCGCCGATCACCATCGTCCCGCCCGGGCAGGTGACCGTGGCCACGCCGGGCGTGTTGGCGTTGAGAGAGGCGCCGGCGCCGACGGTCGCGATCACGCCCTTCAGCTCCGAGGAGCCGACGCTGTCGGGTGCGAGGTCATCGGTGGTGACGCCGCCGTCGGCGATCTTGCTGGTGGTGATCGCGTTGTCGCCGATCTTCGGCGTCGTCACCGCGCCGTCGGCGAGCTGGGTGGTCCCGATCGCATTCGCTTTGACCAGCGGGTTCGGGTAGGTGCCGGTCAGGTCGCCCCCGGCGGGACCGCTGGGCGGCAGGGTCGCGGGGAACTGCTTGCCCTCGACCGCGGCGAGCCGCTGCTTCAGCCGTTTGAGCTGTTTCTTCACGCTCGCGTTGACTTTCGCCTGCGGTTGGCCGGCGGCGCCGGCAAAGGCGATCGGCATCACCACGAGGGCGAGCATCGCGGCTGCGAGCAGGACATGAACTGGCTTCGACTTCATCACTTCCTCCTTGGTTGGGTTGGTGTGACGAAGCTATGGACGGGCCGGCGATTCCTCGTCGCCTTTCCCGGCCATCCGGCGAAGATGGCCGGAACCGGCCAGGAGGGAGAACGTGCCTAGATCAAGCCCTCGCGGGCCGCGTAGGCGACCGCGGCGGCCCGGGAGGGAAGGCGCAGCTTGGTGCGGACGTTGGCGACGTGGCGGTGCACCGTGTGGGGGCTGACGACGAGCCGCTCGGCGATCTCGGCGTCGCTCATGCCCTGGGCGACGAGCCGCAGCACCTCCTGCTCGCGTCGGGTCAGCTCGCCGAGCGGGCCGGCGGCGCCGGTCGAGCTCCGGCCACCGTCGCTCGCCATCCGTTCCGCCCGCTCGGCGTCGGCCGTGGCGCCCAGCGCGGCGAAGCCGTCGCGGGCGGCGAGCGCTTCGGCTTCGGCGGCTTCGGCCCGCCCAAGT
>JALYWY010000412.1 GCA_030852475.1 Actinomycetota bacterium
CAGATCTACACCGGCGAGCGCGAGCGCGAGTACGTGCCGCTCGAGAACCGCGAGGGGCCGGAGAAAATCGTCGGCCCCCCGGCGCGGCGCCCGAAGCGCACGCGCCGCGGCGCTTAGTCCTTTCGCCGCCCTTCTAACCGTGGCTCGCTGGAAACTGACCGTCCGGCATGGCTCGGACGTCGACCACGAGCGCTTCGACGACCTCGGCGAGGCGGTGGCGGCGATGCGCGAGCGGGCGCTCGCGATCCGCAGCGAGGGGCCGGTGCGCCCGGTGCGGTCGATCCGGGACTTCGAGCCCCGCGACCAGGTCCACGCCCGCCTGCAGCTGAGCAGCGGCGGGCTGCTGCGCAAATCGGCGGCGGGCGTCGACGTGCGCGGCGACGGCACGTTCGTCCCCTTCAAGGGCGGGGTAGTGCGAGAGGAGCTCGACCCGACCAACCACGACACGCCGTTCGACCTCGTGCGCGAGACTCTGGAAGAAGGACGATGAGCAGGACCGAGACCGAGATCCCGAAGGGCAGCTACGCCGTCGGCGAGCGGGTGAAGCTGCCGGCCGGCGCCGAACCTCCTTTCACCGTCTTCATCAACGGGATCGAGCAGGACCCGGGCAGCTACCGGATCGAAGGCGGCGTGATCGACTTCGGCCGGCCGATCGTCAAGGAGAAGGTCGGGGCGAGCCGCTGGCTGGCGATGTACCTGGGGCTCTGGGGCACCTACCGCAAGAACGAGACGATCGACCTCCAGTTCCACCGCAAGGGCAAGATCGAACTGCGCTCCGACCTCCCCGTCATCCCCTACGCCGAGGGCGAGGGACCGTGAACATCGGCTTCATCCTCCTCTGCGACTACAGCGAGGCGGTCAACGGCAAGCTCTACCTGACCGGCGGCGGCTGGAACGTCCTCCGCCTCCCCGAGCTGCCCGCCGAGTGGTCCTTCTCGATCGGCCTCGGCATCGACATCGCCTGGCACGAGACCAACGATCCCCACGAGCTCGTCGTCACCATCCAGGACCCCGACGGCGTCGAGCTCGGCGAAGGCCTCACCGCCAACTTCGAGACCGGCCGGCCCCCCGGCATCCCCCAGGGCCAGGAGCAGCGCCTGGTGATGTCGATCGGCGCCACCGCCTCCTTCGCCACCGCCGGTCCCCACGCGGCAGTCGTCCAGGTCAACGGCGAGGAGATCGGCCGCGCCCGCTTCTACCTGATGGAGGGCGGCGGCCCCCCCGAAGTGGACCTGGCTTAGCCCTGGATCTAGGGAAGCTTTCCCTCGATCACGTAGCGGAGGACGTCGACCACCTGCTCGGCCGTGCGGGCCGTCGCCTGGGCGGAGCGGTCGACCTCCTTCAGCGCGTGGTCGAGCTCCTCGTCGTGGAGGGTGACGATCGGCTTGCCGAGGGCGGCGGCGAAGCCGGCGTCGAAGGCCGCGTTCCACTGCCGGTACTTGTCGCCGAAGCGGACCACGACCACGTCGGCGTCGCGGATCAGGGTCTGAGTGCGGATCGCGTTCACTCCCGCGCCCTTGTGGTCGCGCCAGAAGGCCTCGGCCTCCTCGCCCAGGGTGCCGGTGCCGGCGTCGTCGGATGCGGCGTGGTCGGTCACCGGCGCCGAGAAGGCCACCGGCAGGCCCGCCTCCCGCACTCCCTGCTCGATCCGCTCGCGCCAGTCGCTGTGGATCTCGCCGGAGAGGTAGACGCGCCAGGTTCGCTCGGCCATGGCTACTCGAACACGTAGAGCAGCAGGAAGGCGATGATCGCGAAGGCGGCGCCGGCCGCCTGGATGCCGCGGTCGCCGGCGACGATCTGGGCCATCGAGCGGTCGTCGGAGCGGTCGTAGATCAGGTAGAGGTAGCGGAAGATCCCGTAGACGACGGGCGGGATGGTGAGCATCATCTTGCTGCCGATCAGGGGCGAGTTGACGGTGTAGATCGCGTAGCTGATCACGGTGCCGGTGGTGACCAGGGAGACCATCTGGTCGAGGAAAGGGAGCGAGTAGTGCTCGAGGACGGGCCGGGTCGAGGTGCCCTCGTGCAGCTCGGAGACGGCCTCTTGACGACGCTTGGTGAAGCCGAGGAAGGCGGCGAGCATGCCGGTGCAGAGGATCAGCCACTCCGAGGCGTGGGCGTCGACGGCCTCGGCGCCGGCGGCGACGCGGAGGATGAACAGCCCCGCCAGCGTCATCACGTCGATGATCACGATCTGCTTCAGGCCGAGGCTGTAGGCGACCTGGGCGACGCCGTAGCCGACGACCATCAGCCCCACCTCCCAGCTGACGAGGAAGCCGATGCCGATGCCGACCACGGCGACCGCGGGGGCGATCACCTTCGCCGCCGCCTCCGAGAGCTCGCCCGCCGCCAGCGGGCGGAAGCGCTTCTTCGGGTGCTTGCGATCGAGCTCGACGTCGATCAGGTCGTTGAGGAAGTAGCCGGCGCTGGAGATCAGGCAGAAGGCGACGAAGGTGATCAGCGCCGCGGTGACCGCGTCGATGTCGGTGAACTCGCCGGAGAAGAGGAGGCCGGCGAAGACGAAGACGTTTTTGATCCACTCCTTCGGCCGCCCGGTCTTGATCGCGGCCCGCAGCGGCGAGCGGCGCGGCACCACGGGCTCGTGCTCGGGTTGCGTCGGCTCAGCGGGCACGGTTGGCTGTTCGGAGGTGATCGTTTCCATCGACAAGAGGCGGTCCGAGCAGCGCAAACGGCTACCCGACCGGGAATGCGGGTCGCGAAAGGGTACCGCCGAGCGGCGGCGGCTTCTATTCCCGCGTCACCTGGGTCGTCATCGACCGCGGCCGCGCCCCGCCGCCGCACCCGTCGTGGATGGCTTCGCTTCCGTCGCCCCCGCTGTGGCCGTGTGGCCCTGGAAAGGGGGGTCGCCTGGACCTGAGTTTGAGCTGCCTTGAACATCGGGCCTCCTTGTCTGTGACCGGGATGGCTCCGATCCTCGTGCGGGCCCTTTTCGGGCCCTTGAAGCGCGAGTAAGAAGTTCCTAAGGAGCTAGGCGGGGTCGATCAAGACGCCCGGGTTCAGCATCCCGGCCGGGTCGAGCTCGGCCTTGGCGGCGCGGAGGGCGGCGGCGAACGGGGCGGGACGCTGGCGGTCGTATGAGGGCCGGTGGTCGCGGCCGACCGCGTGGTGATGGGTGATCGTGCCGCCGCCGTCGATCAGCGCCTCGGAGACCGCGGCCTTGATCTCGTCCCACTGCTCGACCTCGCCGCCGCGGATCGCCGGCGCGAGGACGGTGAAGTAGGGAGCGGCGCCGTCGGGATAGACGTGGGTGAGGCGGCAGCTGACGCGGGGGGCGCCGGGCCCCTCGGCCGGGACGCCGCTGGCCTCGGCGACGGCGCGGCGGGTCGTCTCCAACACCGTCGCGTGGAACCCCTCGAACCGGTCCCAGGTGATCGACGTCTCGAAGGTCTCCGAGAGGACGCCGCAGGCGACGAAGGTGTCCCGCAGGTACGGCGCCAGCAGAAAGGCCCCGCGCCACTGATCAACCGCACCCCCCTCTTGGTCGACGGGCCTATTTCCCGAGTTATCTCGAGGTTTTAGGCCCGTCGGCGTGGTGGTGCGGACGTCGCCGGGGGTGCCGGCGTGGTCGCGGGCGACGGCGAGCGCCTGGTCCATCCAGGCGTCCACGGGGCGATTGGCGGACTCGAAGCCGAGGATGAGGAGATTGGCGCTGCCGTCGCCGGCGCCGGTCAGCTCGGCCTCGGCGGCGTCGAGGAGGCGGCAGTTCGCGGGATGGAGTCCCGACTGGGCGATCGCCCGCACGGCCTCCGCGGCCGCGCCGAAGTCGTCGAAGGCGACGCTGGTCGAGCTCTTGAACTGCGGCCGCGGCCGCACCCGGACCCAGGCGTCGGCGATCACGCCGAGGATTCCCTCCGAGCCGATCAGCAGCCGGTCGGGCGAGGGGCCGGCGCCCGAGCCCGGCAGCCGCCGGCTCTCCCAGGCCCCCCGCGGGGTGATCGCCCGCACCGACTCGACCAGGTCGTCGACGTGGGTCTCCAACGTCGCGAAGTGTCCGCCGGCCCGCGTCGCGACCCAGCCGCCGAGGGTCGCGTACTCGAAGGACTGGGGAAAGTGGCGCAGGGTGAGCCCGTGCTCGCGCAGCTGGTCCTCGAGGCGGGGACCGGTCGCCCCTGCCTGGATCCGTGCCGCCAGCGATTGCGGGTCGACCTCCAGCACCCGGTCCAGCCGCCGCAGGTCCAGCGAGACCACCGGCCGCTCCCCCAGCCGCGGCTCCACCCCGCCGACGACGCTGGTACCGCCCCCGAACGGAATCACCGCCGCCCCCTCCGCCTCGGCCCAGCTCAGCACCGACTCGATCTCCGACTCGTCTCTCGGGAAGGCGACCAGGTCCGGCGGGTTCTCGAACTTCCCGTAGAAGCCGCGAACCACGTCCCGGTAGGCCTTCCCCAGCGCGTGCGAAACCCGCTCGTACCTCCCGTCGGAGAACAGATCCCCGAGCCCACCTGGCACCTTCAGCCGCGCCGCTCGCAGCTCGACCTCCTCCAGCGGCACCGGCCGCTCGACCTCGCCGCCGAACCCGAACCGCGCCCGGATCCCTTCCGCAGCCTCCCTCAGCTGCGTAGAGGTAGGAGCCTGATCCTCATAGCCCCACCCCCAATGCTTGAGCCGCCGCTCAGCCATGGGGAACAACCTACATCGGCGCTACCAGTGCACGCCTTTCATCAGGTGCGCGAACGCAACCGCCTCGGTCGAAGGCGGTTTGTCCCGCGCCTCCTCTTTCTTCCCCTTCGCCGCCTGCGAGTCCGGGAAGAGCTTGTAGGCGGTGTTGAGGATCGAGTCGCTCGCTTTCGGGGCGATCGCGTAGACCAGCTCGCCGAAGTTGCCGAGGCGGGTCGCCACCTTCTTCGGGCGCCTGATCATCGCCTTGGTGATCATCTCGGCGGCCTCCTCCGGGGTGATCGCCGGGAACATGTCGTACA
>JALYWY010000420.1 GCA_030852475.1 Actinomycetota bacterium
TCGCCGGTCGCGATCGCCTCGAACACTTTTTCCAGCTCGGCGCCGAGGAAGATCGAGATGATCGCCGGCGGCGCCTCGTTGGCTCCGAGGCGGTGGTCCTGGCCGATGTTGGCGACCGAGGCCCGCAGCAGGCCCTGGTGCTTGTTCACCGCCTGGATAACCGCCGCGCAGAAGAACAGGAAGTGGATGTTATCCGCCGGCGTCTCGCCCGGGTTGAGCAGGTTGGCGCCGGTGTCGGTCCCCATCGACCAGTTGTTGTGCTTGCCGGACCCGTTGACGCCGGCGAACGGCTTCTCGTGCAGGAGGCAGACGAGGCCATAGCGGCGGGCGACGCTCTCCAGCGTCTGCATCAGCAGCTGCTGATGGTCGGAGCCGACGTTGGAGTTCTCGAAGATCGGCGCGATCTCGTACTGGGCCGGCGCCACCTCGTTGTGGCGGGTCTTGACCGGGATCCCGAGCTTGCGCATTTCCAGCTCCGACTCGAGCATGAAGGCGAGCACCCGCTCCGGGATCGAGCCGAAGTAGTGATCGTCGAGCTCGTGGCCCTTCGGCGGCTTGGCGCCGAACAGGGTGCGGCCGGTCGCGATCAGGTCGGGCCGCTCGAAGAAGTACTGCTCGTCGATCAGGAAGTACTCCTGCTCGGGCCCGACGGTGGTGAAGACGCGCTGGCTCTCCTCGTCGCCGAGCAGGCGCAGGGCTTTGATCGCCGAGCGCGAGAGCGCGTCCATCGAGCGCAGCAGCGGGATCTTCGCGTCGAGCGCCTCGCCGGTCCAGGAGGCGAAAGCGGTCGGGATGCAGAGCAGCGCCCCGTTCGGGTTCTCGAGGATGAAGGCGGGGCTGGTGGGGTCCCAGGCGGTGTAGCCGCGGGCCTCGAAGGTGGCGCGGACGCCGCCGGTGGGGAAGGAGGAGGCGTCGGGCTCGCCCTGGATCAGCTCCTTGCCGGAGAAGCCGGCCAGCGAGGTGCCTTCCTCGCCCGGCTCGAAGAAGGAGTCGTGCTTCTCCGCGGTCGAGCCGGTCAGCGGCTGGAACATGTGGGTGTAGTGGGTGGCGCCGTTCTCCAGCGCCCACTCCTTCATCGCCTCGGCGACCGCGTCGGCCAGGCTGGGGTCGAGCGCCTCGCCGCCCTCCAGCGTCGTCTGCAGCTTCTCGAAGACGTCCTCGGGCAGCCTCTCGCGCTGCACCTGGACGGAGAAGACGTTCTGCCCGAAGGGGTTGTTCTCCGGGATGGTCAGGTCCTCGGCGCCGAGGGCTCCTCCGTTGGAGCTCCACTGGGCGGCGGTTACGTTTTGCTGGCGGATGCGAGTCATCGGTTCGGGTTCTCCCCCACTAGGCGCGCGCCAGTTTCCCGGCGCGATCGATTGAAAGTCTTAGTCCCTTGCAAAGAGCAGTACAGAGCCTAATAGCGGCACCTGCATCGCGCTTTTGTACCGCCGTATAAAGGTTTGGCGGAGGGGGTTGTCCCTGGTGGCGCGAGAAGGGATCTAGGAGAGGGGCTCCGCCCGGAAGAGGCCGAGCGGGTGGCGGAGGCGAAAGCCTCGCGTCGAGCGCATCTCTTCCGACCAGCCGGGCCCGGAGCGGTCGCCGTCGTCGGTGTAGCTGGTGTCCCAGCGCAGGCCGGCGATGACCGCGAAGACGTGCTCCTTGTTGGCGTAGATGCGAACCCAGGAGCCCGGGCCGCCGCCGCCCCAGCGCATGAAACCGGTCGAGTCGAGGGGCCAGTCGAGCAGGCCGGCGGCGTGCATCACGTAGCTGACCGAGCCGGAGCAGTCGTAGCCGCGGTCGTTCCACTTGCCGTGGCCGCCGCCCCACTTGTAGGGACGGTGGCGGATCCGGTTGGCGGCTTCGATCATCGCCTTCACGGCGGGTGGGGCCGAGGGCGGCGCCACGGCGCGGCCGCCGGGCAGCAGGCGCGCGTCGGGCACCTTGGCGCCGGCCGGCGCTGCCGCCCCGTAGAGAGCGCCGCAGACCAGCAGCGCGGCCAAGACCGTGAAGAGCTTCCCCTGCCAAAGCATCGACAGGCTGTATCGGCAGCGCCGTCAGGAGACTTGAGAGGGGTCCGGCGGCGAGCCGGTGGCCATCAGCGCGCCCAGCAGCACGCCTAGGAGCAGGTCGCGGAGCTCCTCGCGCTCGACGTCGCGGTGCTCGAGCCAGTTGAGGCAGGCGCCGTCCATGAACCAGAGCCAGCCGCTGACGGCGATCCTGGCCTTCGGCGGGACCTCCTGGGGGTAGAGCCCGGCGAGGATCCGCTCCGCCGTTGCCTGCCGCACCGCTTCGATCAGCTCGCGGATCTCGGCGACGCCGGCGGCGCTCCGGATCAGGTTGCGGTAGGCGACCGCGTTCTCCTCGACCAGCTCGAGGAAGGCGTCGAGGCTGCCTTTCAGCTGCTCGACCGGAGGCAGGCCGGGGTCCGGTTCGGTCCGCTCCCGCAGCTGCTCGGCCCAGGCCCCCAGCGTCGCCTCGAAGTAGGCCTGCTTGCTGGGGAAGTAGTGGTAGAGCAGCCCTTTCGAGATGCCGACCTCGGCGGCGATCTTGCTCATCGAGAGCTCCTCGTAGGGATGGCTGGTGAAGAGCTCGGCGCCGCGCTCCAACAGCTGTTGGCGGCGCTCGTCGACGTCGAGGCGGCGGTAGGCGGGCTGACCCATTCCAGGGGATTCTACTCCTCTTGTTGACCGATGGTTGACAAGATTGCTACGGTTTGCTGACCGATGGTCAACAAGCAACTGGAATGGGGAGCCAAATGAACGAAGAGATGAGACAGCAAGAACGAGAGAAGTGGCCGGAGACGGCACCTACGGAGCCGTCGCTTTCGATCTCGAGGATCGAATTCGAGAAGCTCTTCGGCGGCCGGGTCCTGGCCTGGATCGGCGGCTTCGCGACCCTGCTCGGCCTTGTCTTCCTGATGCGCAGCGCCGTGGACAGCAGCTGGTTCACGGAGGAGATCCGCACCCTGATGGCCGCCTTCGGCTCGCTCCTGCTGCTGGGCCTCGGCGTCTGGCTGCACGAAAAGAAGGGGCGCCTCGAGGCCGCCCGCATAGCGGTGGCCGTCGCGGTTCCGGGCCTCTACGCGACGACCGTCGTCGCCACTCAGACCTACGACCTGATCTCGCCCGTCCTCGGCTTGGAGGCTGCGGCGCTGATCGGCGTCATCGGTGTTGCGATCGCGGTGCGCTGGTCCTCGACGCTCGTCGGCAGCGTCGGGATCCTCGGTGCGCTTGCCGCTCCGATGCTCACCGGCACGGCTGGTGAAGGCGGCTCGATCGCCTTCGTCGCCCTTGCCCTTGCCGCCGGCGTCGGCGTCCTGCTCTGGCAGCGCTGGAACTGGCTGGCGCTCGGCGCCTTCGCCGTCTCGGCCCCTCAGCTGATCGCCTGGATCCTCGAGAGCGGGTTCGTCGTCTTCGAGGGGGGAACCGATCCCAGCGAACCCACGTTGCTGGTCCTTGCGGTCCTGGCCGGATTCTGGGCGCTCTACGCCGCCGCGGCTTTCGGCTACGAGTTGCGGGCCCGGGGAGAAGAGAAGCTTCCGGTCTCGTCCTGGTTGCTGCTCCTCTGCAGCAGCGTGTTCGTGTTCGTCGCCGGTGGCATCGTCGCCGGCGAGGATTCGGAGCTCGCCCTGAACTCCTGGATCTTCGGCTTCGCCGCCGTCCATCTCCTGCTCGGCGGCGCCGCGACCCATTTCGGCGTCCACCGCGAAATCGGCTCGCTCCTGACCGCGGGAGGAATCGCCCTTGGCAGCATCGGGCTGGCCAACGTCTTCGACGGGCCGATGCTGGTGGCGATCTGGTCGGCGATGGCCGCGGCCCTGGCCTTCATGGCGACGCAGGTCGACCGCGGTCCCGCCCCGGCGCTCTCCAACGCGCAGCGGCTGCTGCTCACGGCGTTCGGGTTCCTCGGCCTCGCGTTCGTGCACATGCTGGTGGTCGAGGCGCCGCTGACCGCGATCGCGGAGGGGGTCGACGATCTCGGTAGCTCGTTGGTCGCGATCGCCTGCTGCGCGGGCGCAGCGCTCGCCTGCTGGTACTGGGGGCGCGAGATCGAGCCGCATGCCGCGACGGTGACGGGCTTCATCGGCGCCGCTGGGTTCCTCTATCTCGGCTCGGTCTCGATCATCGACGCGATCGGCGCCGACGAGAGCGGCGAAGCCCGCGAGATCGGCCAGGCCTGGCTCTCGGCCTTCTGGACGGCAACTGGCCTCGGCGCGGTCGTCTGGGGCATGGTGCGGAGGTCCGTGAACATCCGCCTCGGCGGCCTGGCGCTGCTGATGCTGGCGATCGCCAAGGTCTGGACCTACGACCTCTCCGAGCTCGAAGAGCTGGCGCGGGCGCTGTCGTTCGTCGCCCTCGGCCTGCTGCTGCTGGCCGGCGCCTTCGCCTACCAGCGGTTCAAGCCGGAGGACGAGGACGACGCGGAAGCCGAAGAGGCCGAGGCGGAGGAGTCGCAGGTCTATCCATAGACCGAGGAGCGGGAGCCGCGGGCATCCGTATAGCCTGCGGTTCCCGCGGCCGGGCGCCGCTTGCAAAGCCGAAAAGTGGAGGAAGCCTCTTAATGTTCGTCTCGAAGGCCGCCGTCGTCGGCGGCGGCACCATGGGCGGCGAGATCGCGCAGGCGATCGCCGCCGCCGACATCCCCGTCGTCGTCAAGGACATCGACCAGAAGTTCGTCGACGCGGCCGTGGAGAAAGCCCGCGGCGTCACCGAGGGCCAGCTCGCCCGCCTCGTCAAGAAGGAGAAGCTGACCCAGGAGCAGGCCGATGCCCGGCTCGCCGAGGTGATGGGCAACATCACCGGCGCCACCACCTACGAGGAGTTCGGCGACGTCGACTTCGTGATCGAGGCGGTGCCGGAGAAGATGGAGATCAAGCAGGCCGTCTTCCGCGAGCTCGACGCCGCCACTCCCGGCCACGCGATCCTCTCCTCCAACACGTCCTCGCTCTCGATCACCGAGATCGGCGAGGCGACGCTGCGCCCGGACAAGGTCGTCGGCTTCCACTTCTTCTACCCGGCCTCGATCATGCCGCTGGTCGAGGTGATCGCCAGCGAGGACACTTCGCAGGAGACCGCCACCGCCGCCTACAACTTCGCCCAGGCGATCAAGAAGCAGCCGATCGTCTGCGGCGAGGTCCCCGGCTTCGTCGTCAACCGGATCCTGATGGCGACGATGGGGGAGATCTGGCGCGCCCAGGAGGAGCAGGGGCTGTCGCTGAAGGCGATCGACGAGGCGATCGCCGGCGCCCAGCTGGCGCCGATGGGCCCGTTCTTCCTCACCGACCTGCTCGGTCTCGACACCGTCCTCCACGTCGCCGAACACCTGAACGAGTCCTACGGCGAGAGCTTCTACGTCCACAAGGGCCTGCAGGGGCTGGTCGGCGAAGGCAAGCTCGGCGCCAAGA
>JALYWY010000423.1 GCA_030852475.1 Actinomycetota bacterium
CCCCCCTCCCCCTCGGACGGCCGCGGCGAGAGCCTCCACAGTCCAAACCCAGCCGCCGCAACGAGCACCAAGTACGGCACTGGGTCCAACAGGCCAAAGGTTCCCAGCAACTCCGCCGCCCAGACCAACAGCGCCACCGCGATCACCGCGCTCGCCAGGTGCGCCGGCGCGCCCTCGAACCGCGGCAGCAGCCACGCGCGCGCCGCCCTCCCGCCCAGCCAGGCGAATCCGCCCAGCAGGAGGATCTCGACGACTCCCAGCAGGTACCGCCCCGGCCCGAGCATGCGCCGCTATCGACCCCGTCGCCCTGGCAGCAAGCGGCCCATCTGCTCGAGCTCGGCGAGCTGGAGCAGTTTGGCGATCGCCACGTAGACGATTCCCCCGGCCCCGAGCGCGAGCCCCAGCGAGGCGATCTGCTCCACCAGGCCGCGGCCCAGCAGCTCGTCGAGGACGTCCCAGACGATCCAGCTGATCGCGGCGAGGCCGGCGGCGGCGATCGTGATCCTGAGCGCGGCGGAGATCAGCCGTCCCATCTCGAGGCCGTGGAGCAGGCGGCGCAGGATCACGCCCTGGGCGACGACGCTGGCGCCGGTGGCAATTGCCGTCGAGGCGACGATCCCGCCCACCCCGAGGTGGTACAGCGCCAGCGCCGCCCCGGCGGTGAGGACGAGGTTGCCGGCGGCGATCCAGGTCGGGATCCACGGTCGCTGCAGGCTGAAGAAGGTCCGCGTCAGCAGCAGGAAGAGCCCGTTGGTCGGCAGCGAGAAGGCGAACCAGAAGAGCGCCGTCGCGACCACCTCGGTTTCGGCGGCGCCGAATTCCCCCCGCTCGTAGACGAGCCGGATCATCGGCTCGGAGAGGACGAGGATCGCCGCCGCGGCCGGCACCAGGACGAAGAGGATCTGCCGCATCCCGTTCGCCATCGTCGTTCGCAGGTCGTCGAACTCGCCCGCGCTGGCGAACCGAGCCAGGGTCGGGAAGAGCACGGTGGCGATCGCGACCGAGAAGATCCCCTGCGGCAGCTGGTAGATGCGGAAGGCTTTGTCGATCGCCGCCGGCGCCTGGTCGGAGACGAGGCTGCCGAAGAAGCTGTTGATCACCAGGTTGAAGTTGATCAGGCCGAGGCTGATCGTCACCGGCAGCATCAGCACCAGCACCCGCCGCACCCCCGGGTGGCGCCAGTCGAAGCTGAAGCTGAACCGGTAGGGCGTGTTGCGCAGGTCCCAGGCCGGGATCAGGAGCTGGATCAGGGTGCCGACGAGGATCCCGATCGCGTAGGCGTAGATCCGGTCCCGCCCCTCGAACATCGGCTCCAGCACGACGAGGACGGCGATGATCGAGAGGTTCCAGAACAGCGGCGAGATGGCGAAGGCGCCGAAGCGGTCGTAGCTGTTGAGGATGCCGACGACGATCCCGCTCGCCCCGAGCAGGATCAGGATCGGGAAGAGGACCTGCGAGAGGGCGACGGTGAGGTCGAGGATCTCCCCCTCGAACCCCGGCGCGAAGAGCGGCATGATCACCGGCGCCAGGAGGACGAACAGCGCCGTGATCGCCCCCAGCACCATCGTCACCAGCAGCAGCATCGTCGAGGCCAGCCGGAAGGCCTCTTTGTAGGCCTTCTTGCCGAGCAGTTCGGTGAAGATCGGGACGAACGCCGGCTGCAGCGCCGCGTCGGCGAACAGGGCACGGATCAGATTCGGGACCTGGAAGGCGATCGTGAAGGCCGACATCGGCCCGCTGATCCCGTAGTAGCCGGCCGCGACCACTTCGCGCCCCAGCCCCGCCACCCGCGAGGCGGCGGTGGCGATGGAGAAGAAGGCGGTCGAGCGGGCGATCCGTCCAGGCGCCGCCTTGCGGGTGATTTCCTCGCCGGGATCGAAGGCCTCGGCCTCCCAGACGGCGACGTCCTCGTTGATCGGCCGCTCGTCCGGATTCGGGGTGTCAGGTGCCCTGGGCGTCTCCAAGCTTTGGTCTCAGTCGCTATAGTCGGCGGCCGCCCGGAGCCGGCAAGGCGCCTGCTCGGGAACTTGACATGGCCAACATAGCCTCACAGAAGAAGCGGATACTGCGCAGCGAGCGCGAGCGGACCGAGAACCGCCTGCTGACGAGCACCGTGAAGACCCACTTCCGGCGCCTCGAAAGCGCGGTCGAGTCCGGCGACGCCGAGACGATCGCCTCCGAGCAGCGCGATCTGATCTCGAAGATCGACAAGGCCGTGCAAAAGGGCGCGCTCCACAAGAACACCGGCGCCCGGAAGAAGGCCAAAGCGGCCAAAATCGCCGCCGGCTCGGCTTCCTAGTCAGGCCGCCCCCGCAGCAGCTCTTCGCAGAGCGATCGTCAGCGCCAGCTCGTCGCCGTAGTCCGCGCCGCCGCGGCACCAGAGCTCGAGGTCGGCCAGCGTCTCGGTCGCCATCCGCAGGCTGGCGAGGTCGGTGCCCCCGAGACGCCGGACCAACTGCTTGGCGGCGTAGGGGTGCATCTTGAGCGACGACTCGACCTGCTTTGCCGGGATCCCCTCCTCCAGCTGGGCGGCGGCCGCACAGGCGCTGCGCAGGCGCGAGGCGAGGCCGTAGATCAGCCCGGTGACGTTCTCCCCCTGGGCGATCAGGCGCTCGCCGATCCGCAGGGCGGCCGCGGCGTCCCCTTCGATCAAGGCGTCGGAGAGCGTCCAGACTGCCGTCTCGGAGGTGTCGGCAATCATCGCTTCGAGGTCGGCAACACCCACCTCTCCCCCCTCACCGGCCCACAGCGCCAGGCGCTCGAGCTCGGTACGGAGGCGGACCGGGTTGGCGCCCATCCTTTCGACCAGCAGCCGCGCCGCCGCCGGCTCGAGCCGGAAGCCGAGCCGCTGCGCCTCGGCGACGAGGACGCGCGGCATGTCCCGCGCCTTCGGCGCCTCGAACTCGTGCACCTCTCCGTCCGCCGCCTTCACGGCCTTGACCAGCTTCGCCGGCGGCTTGTCTCGGCAGATCAGAACGAGGGTCAGGTCGGGCGGCAGCTTCCCCAGGGCAGCGATAACCGGCTCGAGCTGCTTGTCGCGCCAGCGCTCGATCCCGTCGGCGAGCAGGTACCGGCGCGACTCCATCAGCGACATCGACGGGATCGCGGCAAGCAGCGCCTCCTGATCGGGCATGCCCTTCCCCTCGCCTGGCTCGAAGACCTCGAGTGCGGCGTCCCCGCCCTCGCGCTCCGCGCGCGCCCGCAGGCGGGCTCGGGTCGCGTCGATTTTCGCCCCGTCGCTTCCCGCGATCAGGTAGAGCGATCGCATCTCGTCGGCCATCGGACGAGTCTAGATCTCGCCCCGGCTCCGCTGCGCCGTCCTACTTGCTGTGCCCGAGCGCTTTGCCGTTGCCGTTGCCGGGGCTGTCCGTGACCGGCGCCGGCGGCGGGGGTGCGGCGGATGAGGTGACGGGAGACGCGGGAGGCGTCGTCGCGGACTTCGAGGAGGCTTCTACCCCGCGCTGGCTGGCATTGCTCGCGGCGGCGCTCGACTGCGAGTTGCCCGGCGCCGCAGCAGGAGGCGGCGTCGGCGTCGGGGGACGGGCGGGAGGTGCCTGCGGTTTGGGAGACGCAACCGGGGTGGATGCCGGCGCAGTCGGCGTTGCCGCCGGCTCGGGGGTAGGGGCCGGGGCGGGCGAGGGACTTGCGGCCGGGGTGCTCGGCGGCTCGGCGTTCACACCTCCGCCACTCGAATCGGGCGCAGGCGCGGGCGGCGGCGAAGCGGCGGGGGCAGGCTCGTTGCTCCGCGGCTCAGGCTGAGTGGCGCGGGCCTCGCCGCCACTGGAGGCGCCCTCCACCAGACCACTTTGCTGCGGAGGCGCCGGAACCGATGCGCCCACACTCGGCTTCGCGGTCACGGCCTCCGCCTCGGCCACCGCGTTGGCTTGCGAGGGATCGCTGGGCATCGGAGCCGGTGAGAGCAGCGGGAAGCCGAGCTGGGCGAAGATCGCCACCAGGGCAAGACCGGCGGCCGCGGTGAGGCCGAGGAAGACGAAGGCGGTGCTGCGCATCCGTTCCGGCAGGCCCTGTCCGGCGAAGCTGGGGAGGCGCAATGAGAGCTTGTGGAAGTTATGCCGCACCAAGTCGTGCATCGGCAAAGCAGGCATCGCCCGTAGCGATTGGAAGGGGTTCCTCAAGTATCGATTCGATCATCCGTCCACGCGCATCCAGGTGCGTCCCACCTCGATCTCGATCGTCCCCTCGACATCGGTTCGCAAGGTCCGGATGCGGTGCCGCTCCAGGGCGGCCAGGGTGGCCGCCGTCGGGTGCCCGTAGGGGTTCTCCTCGCCGACCGAGATGACCGCCAGCTGCGGGCGCGTCTGCACGAGAAGCTCGCCGAGCCCGGCATCCTCGCTGCCGTGGTGGGCGATCTTGAGGACGTCGACGGGCCCCGGATCGAGAGGCGCCGCCTCCGCCTCGGCATCGGCGGTGAGCAGCATCGTGAAGTCCCACCAGCGCGCTTCCATCACCAGCGCCAGCTGGTTCGGGTCCGCACCCCGGGAAGCGCCCCCGAGCAGCTCGGGAGGCGGCCAGAGCACCCGCAGGCGCAACCGCCCAGAGCGCAGCTCCCGCCCCGCCGCGATCCGCTCCGGCTGGACCCCGGCCGCCGCGGCACTTGCGATCAGGTCGCGACCCAGGCGCGCGAACAGCAACCGTTCGACCGGAAACGCGCCGAGCAGCTCTTCAACCCCGCCAGCATGGTCGGACTGGTCGTGGGTGACGACGGCTGCCCCGAGGCTCTCCACGTTCTCGTCCTCGAGCTTTCGGATCAGCCCGGCGCCAGGCGGGCCGCCGTCGATGAGCACGGCGGGGGCGGCTGCCGGCTGCAGAAGGATGGCGTCACCCTGACCGACGTCCAACACCGTCACCCGCAGGCCCGGCGGCGGCCCGACGTCCACCCCTCCTGCTTTTGGCAGCGGGAGCAGGAAGGCGAGGGCAACGGCGGTAGCGGCAACGACGTAGCTCGGCCACTTCCACCAGAGCAGAAGGCCGACTGCCAGACCACCATAGGC
>JALYWY010000424.1 GCA_030852475.1 Actinomycetota bacterium
CCTCTACGGCCCCGGCTCGATCTACGCCGCCGACGGCTCATTCAGCGACCAGGTGCGGGCGGGCAAGGTGCCGCTCGTCGGCGGGGGCACGGCGACCTTCTCCTTCATCCACGCGCAGGACGCCGCCACCGCGATCGTGGCGGCGCTGGACAAACCACAGGCCCGGGCGTTCAATATCGTCGACGACGATCCGGCCCCGATGCGCGACTGGCTGCCCGTCTACGCGGAGGCGTTGGGCGCAAAGCCCCCTCGCCGTGTGCCGCTGTGGCTGGCGCGGCTTGTGGCGGGGGAGCAGGTCGCACGGGGCGCGGTGGAGCTGCGCGGGGCCTCGAACGCGAAGGCGAAGCGCGAGCTCGGCTGGCAGCCGGCGCACCCGAGCTGGCGGCAGGGGTTCTCCGCGGCGCTCGCTTCATAGGATGCCCGCCGTGGCCGACCTCGACGCCGCCAAGCAGACCCTGCTCGACGAGCTGCGCCGGCACTCGCTGATCCTCGGCGAGGTGACGCTGGCCAGCGGCGCCGTGGCGCAGTACTACGTCGACGCGCGGCGCACGCTGATGCGGCCGGAGGGCTTCCGGGCCGCCGGTGAGCTGATCGCCGCGGCGGCGGCCGATCTCGGAGCCAAAGCGGTCGGCGGTCCCGCCACCGCGGCGATCCCGCCGGCCTGCGCGGCGATCGCCACTTCCGCCGGTGCCGACCTCGTCGCCTTCTTCGTCCGCAGTCAGCGCAAGGAGCACGGGCTGCAGCGCTGGGTGGAGGGGCCGGTCGAGCCCGGCGTGCGCTGCCTGGTGGTCGAGGACACGGTCACCACCGGCGGCTCCACCGCGCAAGCCATCGAGCGGGTCCGCGAGGAGGGGCTCGAGGTGACCGGGGTGATCGCCGTCGTCGACCGTCTCGCGGGCGGGGCCGAGAGGATCGAAGCGGCCGCCGAGGCCCCCTACCGGGCGCTGGTCACGATCGACGAGATCTACCCCGACCGGCCTGACCGCAGCTGAGCGTGGAGCCGGACGCGGTCGAGATCAGGGTCGCCGGCTGCCTGGTCGAGAAGCAGCGGACGACGCCCGACGCCTACCCCCTTTCGCTCAACGCCCTGCGGCTCGCCTGTAACCAGTCGACGAACCGCGATCCCGTCGTCGCCTACGACGAGGCGACCGTCAGCGACGCCCTCCGCCGCCTCGCACAGCGGGGCTGGACCAGGCTCGCCAGCGGTCCGGGCAGCCGCGCCCGCAAGTATCGGCACCTGCTGCCCGAGGCGCTGGGCATCTCCGACGAGGAGCTGGCGTTGCTCGCGGTGCTGATGCTGCGCGGCCCGCAGACGCCGGGCGAGCTGAAGCAGCGCAGCGAGCGGCTGCATCCCTTCCCGGATCTCGGCGCGGTGCAGGAGACGCTGGAGCGGTTGCTCGCGCGGGAGCTGGTCATCCGCCAGCCGCGGCGGCCGGGGCAGAAGGAGGAGCGCTACGAGCAGGTGCTGGGCGGAGGTGGCGAGAGCGAGGGGGAGGCGCCCCCCGCGGAGACGGCGACCGAGGATCAGCCCGCTGCTTCGCCCCGAGAGGACCGCCTCGACAGGATCGAGCGCGAACTGCGCGAGCTACGCGCTGCGGTCACCCGGCTTCGCGAGGACCTGGGCGAGGGCTAGCGCTCTAGCCGCGGATCCCGAGCACGGCGGTCCGCCGCCCGCCCGGGATCGCGCCGACGACGTGCGTCTTCAGCCAGCCGCGCTGGCGCAGCAGCTTGCGTCCGGTGCCGCTGAGCGGGATTCGCAGGGTCTGCGCGGCGCCACCGGTGAGGTGGAAGGAGCCGCGGCCGACCAGCCGGCTCACCGCCCGGGTTCGGGGTCCGCGCCCTCGGTGGTTGGCGACCGGCAGCCGGAAGCGGGTGCGGAGGAGGACCTGGCCCGGGCACTCGGTTCCCGCCGGCCAGAGGCAGGTGACGCGGACACGGACGCCCTTGCCGCTGGCTTTGAGGTGGGAGAGCCTGAGCGGAACCGGGATCGCCGCCCTTTTGCAGCCGAGCAGGCGGTCTTCGCCGGGGTCGAGGTCGAGCGCGTAGGCGCAGACCTGCTGCGGCCCCGACTTCACGGTCGGCAGGGTGACGTCGAAGCCGTGGCGGGGACCGGCTTCGGGGAACTCCAGGGCGACGTCGCGGCGAGAGCGCGTGGCGACGGCGCCGAGCTCGTGGGTCACGGCGCCGGGGTCTCCGGCCCTGCCGCCGACCACGAGGCGGATCGCCAGCGGTGCGGTGGGCGCGTTGGGGTCGAAGGCCCAGCCGCGGACGCGGACCTGGCCCGGGGCGGGGGAGCTGGCGAGATCGAGGTAGCCGGCGGGGTTGTCGCCGCTGACCAGGGTGCCGCCGGGTCCCACCGTCGGCCCGTCGACGTAGTTGTTGTCGATGTTGATCGTGACCCCGCCCCAGGTCTCGTTATGACCGCCGCGGTACTGGTGGATGCGCTGGTGGTTGGCCCAGGCGTTGGCGGGCACGACCGGGTCGGCCGTGTTCTGCTGCCCGTTCCAGTTGGCGACCCAGATCGCGTCCGGGAGGTCGTAGCCGGTGCCGACCTGGTCGGCGAGGTCCTCGATCCCGGAGCTGCTGCTGCTGTAGACGCCGGAGAGGTAGCCGAGCGCGTGCAGTTTCTGCGTCCACGCCTCGAGGAAGGCGAGCGTCGCCGAAGTCGCGCTGGAGGTCTGGGTGTAGGCCTCCATGTCGTAGTAGATCGGGCTGCCGGGGCCCATCGCGATCGCGCTGGCGTCTTCGACGGCGTCGACCGCCGCCGCGGCGCCCTGGGCGGTGGCCTGGCTGGCGCTCAGGAAGGCGCAGCTCGAGCAGGCGCTGGTCGGCGCCTGCAGGCCGACGTAGGTAGGGATCAGGTACCAGCCGGCTTCGGTCTGGCTTTCGACCCAGCTGGCGGTGAGGTTCGGCTGCGAGCAGGCGCGGTTGACGCCGCCGATGTAGACGCCGACGGATCGGTAGGGCGAGGAGCTTCTCCAGGCCGCCATCGATCGCGAGGAGGGGGCGGTGCAGGCGTCGAAGCCGAGACCGGTGAAGACGGCGCCGCCGGCGGAGGCGGAAGCGATTCGCCGCGGCGCGGCGGGCAGGGCGGAGGCGCGCGCCGCCGCCCGCGGTTCGACCAGGATCGCCCGCTGCCGGCCCATCGCCTCCGCGGGGCAGTTCTGCTCTCCCGAGGGAGTGCCCAGATAAACCGCCCGCCGGTCGAGCCGCACGCACATCCGCGGGTGCTCGGCCAGGCGGTAGACCGGCCAGCCCTTCGGGACCTGGACGGTGCGGCCATCGAACTGAACCGAGCGCGCAGCGGCGTCGGCTGAGGATGAAAAGGCGCTCACCGCCAGCAGCACCGCTGCCAGGGGCAGGAGCGCGAGGATCGGGAAGAGGCGGAGAGGCCGGGTCACGGTCTGCACTCTCGCTACAACCAACTCGAGAGGCAAAAAGTTGCACTTCCGCGGGCGAAAGCCTGCAGGAGACTCGGAAAGGACATGCCCCGAGCTGGATTCGAACCAGCGGCCTATCCCTTAGGAGGGGATCGCTCTATCCAACTGAGCTATCGGGGCGTGAGAACAAATTATCCCGGTGGACTCGGCACCGTCCAAACCGCGTCCGCGTTCCTGTCGAGACCCTGCCGCGCGCCGACGAGCGCGCCCAGGGCAAGCGCGGCGGTCAGCGCGGGGCTGGCGTGCAGCAGGACGGGGCCATCCCGGCGCTGGGTGCGCATCGGCTCCATCCGGATCAGCGGGTTCGCCGGCCAGCCGCCATCGTCGTGCTGAAGTGAGACGAGCGATGCGGCCCCGCGAGCCAGCGCGTCCGGCGGGGCGGGGACCGACTCGTCGATCGCGAGCAGCGTGAGCAGCGCAAGCGCGGTTTGCTCCGCCGTGAGCTGCTCGCCCTCCTCTCCGATCGCCCCCATCGCCAGGGAGTGCGCCGCGCGCAGACACTGGTGTCCCGGCCGAACCAGGGCGACGAGCCGTGCCGCCATCCAGGTCCCGTAGAGCGGCTCGGTGTACCAGGTCGCCGGCCAGCTGCCGTCCGGCAGCTGGCAGTCGATCACCCAGGCGCAGGCAGAGGCGACGGTCTCTCCGGCGCCCGCCGGAAGGTGCGGCTGGGCGCCGGCGATCGCCTCGGCGAGGTTGGCGATCACCTCGCAGTCGAACGTGTCTCCCCAGAAGAGCTCTATCGCCTCGCGCATCCGCCGCCGCTCGCCGGCTGGATCGGCATCGGAGAGCAACCAGGTCGAGCGGGAGCCGTCCCGCTTCCATCCCTCCAGGGCGACGTCCAGCGCCGGCCCACACAGCGGCTGCAGGCGCGCCGGGGCGACGGCGGCGACGAGCCGCACCACCTCGGCGAGGTCGTCGGCGTCGGGCGGCAGCGGGGCCAGCCTGGGGAAGTAGCGCCATCCACCGGCGACCTCGCGGTCGCGCAGGCTCGCCAGCTCCTCCACGTCGCGCTCGAGCCCCGCGGAGTCCACCTCGAAGCCCGCCCGTTGTGCTGCCACGAGCGCATTGGCGGCATATGCCAGCGCGAAGGTCACGCCCAGTTGAACCTCGGCCGGCCCGTCGGCGCGCATTTCCCGGGGGAAGCTCAGGCGATGGGTGGCCGCCGGCCTGAGGGCGGCGCGATCACGCTCGAGGAACTCGATCGCCCGCCGGATGGCGGCGTCGAGCGCAGCCAGGGCCGGCACCTTCGCCCGGGGGCGGGATCGCGGCCCCTGGTGCGGATTCGGCGGATGCGGCGGCCGCAGGTAGAGGGCCATCCGGACGCCGCCGCCGGGATCGATCGCGAGGCTCAGGTAGTGCAGCAGGCCGCGCGTGCGCGTCAGGTCGCGGGAACCGCAGACGGCGGTGACGGCGTCCGACCACGGCTCCCCGTCGATTCCCAGCTCCCGGGCTAGGCGCCGGGCGGCATCGAGCGCCGCGGCGTCGTCCGGCTTCAGCAGGGGCAGGAACGCGTCGAGCTTCAGCCCGACCGGTCGCTCGGGAGCAGCCGCGTGGAACGTCGGCGCGACGAGCATCCCGCGCAGCGGCTTCGCCGGACCAGGATCATCGGCGACCAGGAGGGCGAAGGCGTCGAGCGCCGCCCCCGCTTCGCGCTCTCGCTCCGCGCCGATCAGGCGGCGGAGCCCCTCGCCGGTGAATCCGGCGCCGTGGAGGTAGGGGCGCAGGTGGTCCCCGGCCGCCGGGCCGGTGTCGACCCCAAAGCCCTGGCAGACGGGCGGGGCGATTGCCGCCCCCTGCAGTCGCTGCCAGGCGGGCACGACGCCGGCGGCGCCGAGTGCCTCGCGCAACCGCTCCGTGGCGGCCACGCGGTCGGACGCGCCGAGGTCGAAGTAGGCCTTCAGGCCCGGAGGGCGGTCGGCGCTCCATCCGACGGTCAGGCCGAAGCGCAGCGGGCGTTTCCCCGCCTCGGGATGGGAAGGGGACGCGAGCGCCGCCAGCCGCTCGAGCCGCTCGCGGTCGATCTCGACGCCGAGCTCCCCCGCCACGCGCTCGAGCTGCGCGAGCGCGCCGGCGAAGCGCTCCTCGCTCGACGGACCGACGTCGACCACCTCGGCGAGCAGCCGGACCGCCGGCGCGCCGCCGGCGCGTGCGGTCAGCGACAGCTCGGTGACGCCGAGGCGCACGACGCCCTCGGCGCCGTGCAGTCCCTCGGCCAGACGACAGGCCTGTGGCGCGAGCCGCCCCAGGTCGCAGGCGGCCAGCAGGCGCCCCAGCGCCGGCGTGAAAACAGCGGCTCGCTCGTCCTGCGTCGCGGTTCCGGCGGCGCCCCCCACATCCAGGGGCGTCAGCCGAAGACGCGGTAGGTGCCGACGTCCACTTTCACATCGCCGACTATGGACAGCGTCCCGTTCCTGTGGATGCGCAGTTCGTCGCACGTGAAGACGTTGCTGTTATTGCCGACCTCCAGCGTCGCCCCCGCGTCGATCGTCACGACCGTGAAGAAGAAGATCGCGATGTCGCGCGCCGTCCATTTCAGGAGCTCCCGGTCAATCAGGCCCTTGTGCTCGGCCACCAGCTTCGAGTTCCCGAAGATGTACTCGCGCGCGATCTTCCCCAGCGCCTCCTGCTCGGACTGCCCGAGCTCCTCCTTGCCCTTCATGTTCAGCTCCGGCACCGTTCCGAAGCGGGGCAGGTCGTGCCCGATCGCCGCGTCGGGAGTGCCGATCCAGCGCTTGAGATCGTCGACGCTCTCCGGCATCAGGACCGCGAAGTCGCGCTTGTCGTAGTAGCGGCGGCTGTCGAGCACCACGGTCGACTCGCAGGGCACCTCCAGCGGCCGTGGGTCGACCCGGTGCTCCAACCCGTAGGGCCGGAGCCGATCGGCCATCGTGCGCGGCTCAGGGGCCGGCTCGTCGAGGGCCACGCGCACCTCGGTCGTCTGCTTCGCCTCGACGCAAGCCCCGGTGCGCCCGCTGGCCTTGCCGGCCGCCGCCTGGATCGAGTACTCGCCCGCCGGCACCTCGAGCTCGAACGGCGTGTGCGCGTCGCCCTCCGCCCGAAACTGCCTCGCGAACGCCGGGGCGTGCTCGAGCGCGAGCACCAGGCCCTCGCCCTCAGCCGGCTCGCCGCGCTCGTCGACCAGGGTGACGACGAGTCGCCCAACCGGTCCGCGCTTGGGTGACTTGGTCTCCTTCGCCTTTTCCTTTGCCTGCATCTCCCAGTCCTCCTAGTTCACGGCCCCATGCCGACGTAGATGTTCAAATGGCCGCTCGTGCCGTCGCGCGAGCCGTCCGTCCCGCTCGAGCCATCCGGGCCTGGATCGCCTTGCTGAGCGCGTTCGCCGTCCGGTCGGTGGCCGCTGAGACCGCCCGCTCCGCCGTCGCCGCCGAAGCCGCCGAAGCCGCCGTATCCCCGGAAGCCGCCTCCGAAGGTGATGCTGGTGTTGATCGAGATCGCGTCCTCGGGGTTGGGGATATAGAGGTCGACGTTGTGGGCGTCGCCGCCCCGCCCCCCGTTGCCGCCGCGTCCCCCTGGCCCACCTTGGCCGCCGCGGCCTCCACGCCCCTCGGGTACCTCGCCGTTGCCGGCGCCCCCGTCCTGTCCCTCGCCGCCGGTGCCCCCCTTGCCGCCCCGGCCGCCGTTGCCCCCGTTGCCGCCGCGAACGGTCACTTCCAGGGTCCCGACGAAGTCTCCGATGATCAGAGACGAGTTCTGCGGCGTGTCGCCGCCGCTGGTGTTGTTGATCCCAGGGAAGCCCGGAGCCCCGACCTCCCCTGCGATGCCGTTGCCGGCCTGGTCGTCACCGCTCGGCCACCCGTTGTCGCGGCCGTCAGCCGCGTGCGGAACGATCTTCGGTTTCGGCGCCGGGATTATCTCCACGTCAGGTACGGGATCGGGCGAAGGCCCCAGAATGCTGATTCCCATGCGCTTCCTTTCGGGTCAATGAAGCCTTTTAATCAGGCTTCTATCCGGTATATCGCTGGGTACTGTATCGGAACAGTCAAGGTCTGACAGGCGAAAGAATCGTTCTCGCTCAGTTGACTCCGAGACTGCCGCTCGACCTTCCGTCGAGGTTCTTCCTCAGGCGTAGAGGGACTCGGAAGCGAGCTCCATCGCCCGCCGGCTCCAGAGCTTCACTTCCATGAAGACCCTGTCGCCGTAGCCCTCGAGGGCGTCGAGGGCGATCAGGGTGAAGCGGTCCTGGGAGATCTCCTCCTGGTCGACGGTCTCGCCGTCGAGCACCGCGGTGGCGGCGACGGCGCCGCGGACCAGCGGCCGGCCCCAGACGAGGGTGACGGCGCCGGCGCGACCGTTCTCGCCGCGCCAGCGGCCGATCACGTCGTCGTTGAGGTCGATGCGCCACTCCGGGTTGTCCGCGGCGAGGACGTCGGTGAAGTCGGCCTTGGCGGCGAACCCGCTCGGCTCGCCGTCCGGCGGCTGCACGTAGGAGACGTGGCCGAACAGCTCCAGCCGCCCCTCCTCGCTCTCGGCGAGGGCGGAGACGGCGACCCATACGCGACCGCCCCAGGCGCGCTCGGGGAACCAATCGAGCTCGGCCGGGACTTCCACGCCGGCCGGCAGGTCCTCGAGGGCCGCGCAGGCTTTCGCGAACTCCTCC
Source organism: Actinomycetota bacterium (assembly GCA_030852475.1). Lineage (GTDB taxonomy): Bacteria > Actinomycetota > Thermoleophilia > Solirubrobacterales > 70-9 > VAYN01. The sequence continues at coordinate 8,059 of JALYWY010000424.1, forward strand.
CGCAGGCGCTCGGCGAAGCGACCGTGCGGAATCCCCTCCTGGGTCGTGTCGGCGATGAAGCGCGGGATCGGCCGCGGGTTCGGGGTCACGCGGCCACCCTACTCAGACCTCGAGGCACTCGCGCAGGTCCGCCGCCGCCCGCTCCGGCGGGTAGACGTTGATGTCGACGCCGGTGCCGAGCTCGAAGCCGGCCTTGATCGTCAGGCGGGGGGCGATGTCGACGTGCCAGTGGAACTGGTCGGCGCCGCGGGGGGCGGTGCGGACCCAGAGGTTGAGCTCCGGGGGGCCGTCGAAGAGCCTGGCCAGCGCCCGCATCGCGGTGCGGATCATCGCCGCGCCGCCCTCGTCCTCCTCGAAGCGCGCCGCCTCGCGCCGCGGGATCACCCGCAGCTCGAAGGGGGAGCGCGAGGCCCAGGGGCAGATCAGCGCCGCCTCGTCGTCGATCGCGACCAGCCGCTCCTGCCGCCGAACCTCCTCGACGAGGACGTCGCTGAGCAGCCCCCCGCCGGCGGTGCGTTCGCCGTAGGCGCCGACCCGCTCGCGCTCGCGAGCGACCGCCGCGGGAACGAAGGGCAGCGCGTAGAGCTGGGCGTGGGTGTGCTCGAGCGAGGCCCCCGCGCCGCCGCCCTCGTTGACGATCAGCTGCAGGTAGGAGGCCTCGGGATGGGCCCGCATCCGCTCGCGCCAGGTGGCAATCGCGGCGGCGAACTGCTCGTCGCCGAGCTCGGCCATCGCGGTCACGTGCTCGGGCGAGCTGATCAGCACCTCGTGCGCGCCCTCGGCCGGGCGCGACGAGAACAGGTCCGGTTCGCCGGCGCGTTTGGAGGCGAGGAGGGGATCGCTGGAGCTGGCGAACGAACCGGCTTCTGCTTCAGACAGGGTGTTGCCGCCGGCCGCCTCTCCCCCCAGCGCCGGGTAGAGGTTCGGCACGACCCGCGTCTTCCAGCCGGGGGTGTCGGGATCGCCGCGCTGCGGCCGCAGCGCGTACAGCTCCGGCGGCGTCCGCTCCTCGCGGCCCTCGCAGAAAGGGCAGTTCTCCGGTCCCTTCGGCTCGGTCGCCCGCGCCGAGAAGCTGTCCGGACGGGCGGCCCGGCCCGGGGCGAGGATCGTCCTCAGCCCCGTCAGCTGATCGATGCGGATCTCGGGGGAGCTCAGGACCGGGAGGGGGGGAGGTCGCCTGCGTCGGGCTCGTCAACCGGAGGCGGCTCCGGCGGCGGTGACGCGGGTGCTCGCGGCGGCCGCTCGGTCCCTTCGGCGCGGGTGGCCGCGCCTTTGCCGACGAACGGCTCCAGCACGTCCATCGGCAGCGGGAAGACGACGGTGGTGTTCTGGTTGGAGCCGATTTCCAGCAGCGTCTGCAGGTAGCGCAGCTGCAGCGAGGCGGGGTTGGTGCTGATGATGTCGGCGGCGTCGGTGAGCTTCTGGGCGGCCTGCCACTCGCCCTCGGAGTTGATGATCTTCGCC
>JALYWY010000012.1 GCA_030852475.1 Actinomycetota bacterium
GCTCGTGGTCGCCGACCCCTGCGAGGGCCACCGGCTGGGCGGCGGCCCCGGCATCGACAGCGCCTCCTTCTCGCGGCTGCACTACCGCAGCCGGGGGCGGGGGATCCGGGCCGAGCTCGGCGGCAAGGCCGTCTCTCGCGGCGGTCGCTGCGCCAGCGCCGACCGCATCCTCGGCTCGGTCGAGAGCCTCGAGGGCTCCTGGGGCCACGACATCCTGATCGGCGACCGCGGCGCCAACACGCTGATCGGCCGCGGCGGCAACGACCTCCTGCTCGGCCGCGGCGGCGCCGATCGCCTCGTCGGCGGCGGCGGCCGCGATCGGTTGCGCGACGGCCGAGGCGACGACCGCCGCTTTCCGTAGCTGCGCCGGTCTTGACCCACCTCTTACGATTCCCCCGATGGCGGGGAGGATCCCGATCGCTTTGGTGTGCCTGTTCGCGCTGACGGCAAGCAGCGCCCAGGCCGGGACGCTCAGTGCAGGTCCCAGCGGGACCAAGGTCTTCAGCGAACCGGAAGGAGCGGTGACCCAGAACTCAGTCGAGGTCATCAACTCCGGCGGCCACGCCATCCGCGACAACAACGCGCCGATCACCATCGCGCCGGGAACCGGTTGCACCAAAGAAGGGACGATTCCGGCGGGAGAGTTCGTCTTCTGCTCGTCGGTGACCGGTTTCACCCTCAACCTCGGCGGCGGCAACGACACCTTGAACAAAAGCCTTTCCGCCCCTCCCGCCGCGGTGCCGCTGCTGGTCGACGGCGGCGTCGGCGCCGACGCACTCGCCGGAGGCACGAGCGGGGGAGACCTCGTCACCTATCAGGGGCGCAGCCTCGGGGTCTCCGTCGACCTCGGGGGCCCGGGCAAAGACGACGGCTCCAGCGAGGACGGAGCGCCTGGAGCGCGGGACGAAATCGATTCCTCGACCATCGAGGGGGTGATCGGCGGCGCCGGCCTCGACACCCTCGAGGCGGGCGCCACCCCGGCGATCCTGCGGGGCGAAGCCGGCGAAGACGAACTCCTCGGCGGCGAAGCCGAAGACGTGCTCGATGGCGGCCCGGAAGCCGACCGGCTGAACGCGCGGGGCGGCCCTGACCTCGTCAACGGCGGCGCCGGGATCGACAGCGTCGAGGCGCGTGACGGCGCCTCGGACGAAGTCGACTGCGGGCCCGACGGGGACTTCGCCCAGGCGGACCCGGTCGACGTCCTGGTCAGCTGCGAGCCGCCTTCGACGCTGCCACCGCCGCCGGCCGCGCCGGCTCCGCCCCCTGCGCTACTCCCGGTTCTCCGCGACGTCACCCCGCCCGAGACCACGATCAAACGCAAGCCGCCGAAGCAGACGCAGAAACGGAAGGTCAGCTTCGCCTTCGCCGCCACCGAGCCCGGCTCGCGGTTCGAGTGCAAGCTGGACAAACGGCCGTGGCGCTCCTGCGGCGCCTCCGCCTCCTTCGCCGGCCTCAAACCCGGCGCGCACCTGCTGCGCGTGAGGGCGGTCGACGCTGCCGGCAACGCCGACCGCACCCCCGCGCGCTACGGGTTCAAGGTCCTGCCGTAGCTCTCAGTCGTAGCTCTTGATCATCCGCACGTTGAGCAGCAGCATGATCGCCCCGAAGACGGCGACGACGGCGAAGCCGGGGAGGATCTTGCCCCAGTCGAGGTCGGTGAGAATGAGGGAGCGCAGGGCCTCCATCAGGTAGGTCACCGGGTTGATCGTGGCGGCGACCTCCATCGGCTCCGCGAGCATGTCGCGGGGGACGAAGTTCGGGGTCAGGAACAGCAGCGGGAAGAAGATCAGCCCGCCCGAGTTGGTCGCCGCGGCGCTGCGCGTCTTCAGCGCGATCAGCTGCATGAACCCCGCGTAGACGACGCCCCAGAGGGTGCTGAGGAGGACGATCAGGAGGAAGCCCAGCGGCCCGCTGGCGATCGTGATCCCGAAGGGGAGGGCGATGAGGACGATGATCGAGGAGAGCACCGCTCCCTTCACCGCCTCGGAGACGAGCCGGCCCAGCACCATCGAGTAGCGCGGGATCGGCATCGCCCGCAGCTTGTCGAAGTAGCCGCCCTCGATTTCCTCGACCAGGAACAGCGCCGCCATCCCGAACGAGGCCGCCAGCAGCGGCGTGATCGGCAGCTGGAAGGCGCCGTAGCCCTGGCCCTCGAGGAACCCGGTCGAGTCGGAGGGGAAGACCTCGGCCGCCTGGCCGGTGTTGACGACCAGGAAGAAGATCGGGATGAACATCGTCATGAAGAGGGCGTCCGGCTGCCGCAGCGCCTCGCGCAGCGAACGCATCCCCAGGGTCAAAGTGGCGTTCATGCTCCTACCTCCTGAACCTCGCCGGCGGCGCGGTCGCGGGTGCGGCCGGTCGCGTCGAGGAAGACGTCGTCAAGGGTGGTCTCGGCGCCGCCGCGGCGGTCGCTCAGGTCGGCCTTCAGCTGGGCCGGCGAGCCTTCGCGGACGATGCGCCCGTCGTCGATGATCGCGAGCCGGTCGCAGAGCTGGTCGGCCTCCTCGAGGTACTGGGTGGTGAGGAAGACGGTGGTGCCGCGCTCGTTGATCCGCCGCACCTCCTCCCAGACCGTCAGCCGGCTGGCCGGGTCGAGCCCGGTCGTCGGCTCGTCGAGGAAGAGCACCTGCGGCTCGTGGACGAGCGCCGCCGCCAGGTCGAGCCGGCGCTGCATGCCGCCGGAGTAGCCCTTGGTCACCCGGTCGGCGGCCTCCTCCAGTTCGACCAGCTCCAGCAGCTCCTGCGCACGCGCCGCCGCCTCGGCCTTGCCGAACCCGTACAGCTGGCCGTGCAGGGTGAGCAGCTCGCGACCGGTCTGGCGCGGGTCGAGCCCGGCCTCCTGGAGGGCGACGCCGATGCAGCGCCGTACCTCGTCCGGGTCCGCGGCGACATCGGTGCCCATCACTTCCGCCCGCCCGGCGGTGATCGTCAAAAGCGTCGTCAGCATCCGCACGGTGGTCGACTTGCCCGCCCCGTTCGGGCCGAGGAAGCCGAAGATCTCGCCGCTCTGAACCTGCAAGTCGACGCCGCGGACGGCTTCCACCGCGCCGTCGCTGCCGTCGTAGTGCTTGACCAGGCCTTCGGCCCGGACAGCCGGAACTGCTGCGTTCATTTCAACTCCTGTGTCGTGGGCTTTCGACTGGTTAGACCGCGACGAGCGCCCGAACTCATCGCAGGGGCGAAGAATCTACTCCCCGATCCCCTCCATCAGGTTCTCGAGGAAGCTCTTTTTCTTCGACTTCTTCGGCTTGTGCTCGCGCCGGTCGTCGTGGTCGCGGGGTGGGCGCTCCTCGTAGCCGCGGCCGCGGTCCGAGTACTCGCGCTCGTAGTGGGAGTTCTCGGCGTCGACCAGGCGCTCGAGCTCGCCGCGGTCGAGGAAGATGCCGCGGCACTCGGTGCACTGGTCGACGGTGACGCCGTTGCGCTCGTAGCTGCGCATCTGGCCGCCGCACTTGGGGCAGGTGAGGGTCTGAGTGGGTCCGTTCATGGCGCCTAAGTTACCTGTCCCCAAAATGCTCAAATAAATTTGAGAAACAGGTTTGTTTCTGGTACGACTGGTTCAACCGGTGCCAGTCCCGGCCAGGCAGGGCCAATTCAAGGGAGGCAGCATGAACAAGAACATGAAGATCCTCGGCCTGTGTCTGCTGGCGGCGATGGCGGCAATGGCCTTCGTAGGGACTGGCACGGCGTCGGCGACGAAGCTCTGCTCGGTCAACACCTCGCCATGCCCGGCAGGCAACACCTACGGCAAAGGCACGGCGATCAAAGCGCAGCTAGTACCGGGGACGACCTCGACGATGTCATCCGGGTTCGTGAACATCTCGTGCACGGAGTCGACGATCAGCGGCAAAACGACCAGCGAAGGCGGCGCGGGCGCGGTCAAAGGCACGATCAGCTCGGTCACCTGGAAAGGCTGCACCTCCGGCCTCGGGGCCTGCACGGCCTCGGCCCTGAACACGCCCTGGTCGGCTGAAGTGACGGGCAGCGGCGGCAACGGGTCGATGTCGATCAGCGGCGCCGGCGGGAAATTCACCTGCGGGGGCACGACTTGCGAATACTCGGCAAGCAAAGCCTCGGTCTCGGTCAGCGGCGGCAACCCGGCGACGATCAAAGCGAGCAGCATCAGCTTCAGCAAGACCGGGGGCGGCTTCCTCTGCTCCTCGACGGCGAGCTGGAGCGGCACCTACGAAGCGACGGCGCCGAAACCGCTGTTCATCGTCAGCGGCTAGCCGGCGTCGGTCTCCGTCCTGGGGGTGCTGTTCCATTTCGGGGGATGCGGGTTAGGTCCCTTGGAATGCGAACGGCATCCCCACCCGCCGAGCTTCGCTCCCCCCGGCCGACCCTCGAGCGCCGGAGCCTGCGCCTCACCGACGGCGCCGCCACGACCCTCCACGTCGCCCGCTTCGCCCGCCACGAGTTCGTGCCGCGGGTGATCGCTCTGCGGCCCTGCTCGACGGTGCGGGCCTGGTGCGAGCGCAACGGCGCCGCGGACGCGATCGTCGGCGGCTTCTACATGCGCCCTGGCGGCCCGGCGCTGGGGGACCTCTGGATCGACAGCCGGGCGTTGCCGACCGAACCCTTCGACGCCCCCTGGCACGAGCAGCGGGCGTGCGTCCACGTCAGCGGCGGAGAGGTGAGGCTGGCGCCGCGGGCGGAGATCGGTGGGATCCCCCACGGCGACCTCCTCCACGCCGGGCCGATGCTGGCGCGGGACGGCCGCTCCCTGATCCGCGAGGGCGTCGACGCCGAGGGCTTCTCGGCCGGTTCCCGCCAGTTCGACTCCGACATCACCGCCGGCCGCTACCCGCGCGCCGCCCTCGGGCTCACCGAGCGCGAGCTGATCGCGGCCGTCTGCGACGGACGCGCCGACGACGAGGCAGGGCTGACGATGGCGGAGCTGGCCGAGGCGATGGTCGGGCTCGGCGCCGGCGCGGCGATCAACCTCGACGGCGGCGGCTCCGCCTCCCTGGTCGTCGGCGGGGTCCTCGTCAACACGCCGCGCGAAGAGCACGGGCTCAGCCTCGGCGAAGGTCGCGAGGTCGCAACCGCCCTGCATTTCGCCCCGCGCCGCGCTCTTTGAGCCGAGACCTGCGCGCTACCCTCGGCGGTCGTGGCCGCTGGGGTGAAGAGAGTGCTGATGGGGGTCTACTTCTACCCCCGCGGCGGCTCCGCCCACGTCTGCCGCTCGATCGCCCGGCAGCTGCAGGGGAACGGTCTCGACGTCACCCTGCTGACGGGTTCGCGGTCCGATCTCGGCGAGGCGGCGTCGGCGTCGAGCTTCTACGCCGGGCTCGACCCGCACTGCGTCGACTTCACCCCCGCGATCGGCTCCCCGGACCCCCGGCGCTACCGCGGCGCCCCCGGCACCGGCCCGATCCACGGCTCCTACGAGGACCGGCCGGAGGCGGTCGACCCGGTTCTCGCCAGCCTCGACGACGAGGAGCTCGAGCTGCAGGTGGAGGCCTGGTCGAGGGCACTGGCCGAGGCGGCCGCCCCCGGCGTCGACGTGCTCTACCTGCACCACCTCACCCCCCTCAACGAGGCTGCCGCCCGGCTCCTGCCGGAGGCGCCGGTGATCGGGCACGTGCACGGGACCGAGCTGCTGATGCTGGAGGAGATCGAGACGGGGGCGCCCGCGGGCTGGACCCACGCCGAGGAGTGGGCCGAGCGGCTACGGCGCTGGGCGGCGAGGTGCCAGCGGATCGTCGCCAACGACCGCGGCGGGCTCGGCCGCGCCGCCGCGCTGCTCGGGCTCGACGAGGACCGCTTCGCCTGCGTCCCGAACGGCTTCGAGCCGGTCTTCTCGCCGGGTGAGGTGGACCGGCGCGCGCATTGGCGCCGGCACCTGGTCACCGAGCCGCGCGGCTGGCGACCAGGGGGCGCGCCCGGCAGCGTCGCCTACGGGGAGGGCGACCTCGAGGCGCTGGAGGGGACGGTGCTGCTCGCGGTCGGTCGTTTCACCGAGGTCAAGCGCCTGCCGCTTTTGATCGAAGCCTTCGCCCGGGCGCAGGCGGAGCTCTCCGAGCGGGCGGCGCTGGTCCTGGTCGGCGGCCACCCTGGCGAGTGGGAGGGGGAGCACCCCTACGAGGCGATCCAGCGCACCGGCGCCCGCGACGTCTTCCTCGCCGGCTGGCACGGCCACGCGGAGCTGCCGCCGTTCCTGCGCGCCGCCGACCTCCTCGTCCACGCCTCGGTGCGGGAGCAGTTCGGCCAGGTCCTGATCGAGGCGATGGCCTGCGGCCTGCCGGCGATCGCGGTCGGCCGCGGCGGTCCGGCCTCGATCGTCGACGACCCCGAGACCGGCTGGCTGGTCGAGCCCGACGACGTCGACGGCCTGGCAAGGGCGATCGTCGAGGCGGTCGGCGACGCAGGCGAGCGCCATGCCCGCGGCCGCCGGGCCCGAGAGGAGGCGGTGAGCCGCTACTCGTGGCGGCATCTGGGCGAGGAGCTCACGAAGATCGTTCGCGGCGCCGCCGGCGTCGAGTAGCGTCCGCCGATGGACGTCGTCTGGACCCTGCTCGGGATCGCGCTGATCGCGATCGCTCTGCGCGACATCTTCGACGTGCTCTTCCACCCGCTTGGGCGGGGGATCATCGCCCGCCGGGTCGTGCTGGGCGTCTCGGGGCTGGCGCGGCGGATGCCGGGCGGCAGCGGCACGATCGGGCTGCTGGCCGGGCCGATCAGCTACGCCGCCGTCGTCGCCACCTGGGCGGCGCTGCTGGCGGTGGGCTGGGCGCTGGTCTTCATGCCTCAGCTCCCCGAGGGCTTCGTCTTCGACTCCGAGCTCGACCCGGCGGCGCACTCGGGCTTCGTCGACGCGCTCTACATCTCGCTCGTCAACCTCACCAGCCTCGGCTACGGCGACATCTCGCCCGGGTCGCCGCTGCTGAAACTGCTGGGACCGGTGGAGACGATGTTCGGGCTCGGCCTGCTCACCGCCAGCATCTCCTGGCTGATCTCGATCTACAACGCGATCTCCCGCCGCGACTCGCTGGCGCACGAGGTGCACCTGGCGAAGGAGGCGGAGGAGCGGCTGGGGGAGAAGCTGGCGGACGCCGACCCGCAGCTGCTGGAGTCGTTCCTCGCCTCGTTCACCGAGCAGCTGATCCGCGTCCGCCGCGACGTCATCCACTTCCCGATCACCCACTACTTCCGCACCGAGGACGAGGAGCGGGCGCTGGCCGGGCTGCTCCCCTTCCTCAACTCCCTGGCGGAGGAGGCGAGCGGGGAAGATCGCCCGGTCGCGCTGCGGGTGCGGGCGGAGATCCTCCGCAAGACGATCGACGACTTCGCCGAGACCCTGCGGGCGCGGTTGCGACTGCGGGGCGACAGCACCGACGACGTCCTCCAGCACTACCAGTCCGAACACGGACCGGTCGGCTCCTGAGCTTTCGTCTGGACTGTCCCGGGTAGTCGGGGCGGGATGACCGCCCTCTTCCGGACGCTCTCGCGGCTGCGGCGCAAGCGCATCTTCCATCCCTTCGGGGTGGGGTTCGAGGCGCGGCTGACGCCGCTTGGAGAGGGCACGGGAGCCGAGGCCCTGGATAGCGAGGCGAGGGCGCTGGTCCGCCTCTCGCGGTCCGCGGGTCTGCCGGAGGCGCTGCCCGACCCCTGCGGCCTCGCCTTTCGCGTGCCCGACGCGTTCGGGCCGGGGGCGCACCAGGACCTGCTGCTGGTCAGCTCGGCGGCGCCTCCGGTCGGGCGCCACACGCTCCTGCCCAGCCGCGGCTTCGCCGACCGGCCCTACTCGAGCGTGCTCCCCTACGAGCTGCGAGGGGAGACGGTGATGCTCGGCGCCAGGGCGCTGGCGCCGCGGCCGGGGCCGAAGCTGGCGGACCTGGGCGAGCTCGAGCGGGTGGCGCTCGAGTTCGAGGTCCTCGTCGCCGAGCTGACCGGCGACTGGCGGCCGGTGGCGCGGCTCGCGCTCGGCGACCGCCTGCCGCCGGAGCAGACCGAGCGCCTTCGTCTCGACCCGACCAACACCGGCGGCGGGCTCGAGCTGGTCGGGTTGCTCAACAAGCTGCGCGGCCCCGCCTACGCCGCCAGCCAGGAAGGCAGGGAGGCCGCGTACGAGCGGTCCGGAGTTCCTAACTGATTGGACTGATCCGAGCGGGGGTAACTGTCGGTACGAACCTCGTCCACCCGTTGGTCCAAGAAGGAGCTAATAGAGATGCGCGACGACACCTACCGTGATTCCACCCCCGCCAGCTTGTACGCCGGCCTGATCGGCGCCGTGCTGCTGGTCGCCGGCATCATCGGCTTCTTCTACAGCGCGTCGTTCGGCAGCCCCGGCGATCGCGAGGCGGTGCTCGGCATCCTCGACGTCAACGGCTGGCACAACCTCGTCCACCTCGCCAGCGGCGCCCTCGGCCTGCTCGCGTTCGCATCCGGCCCCGCCGCCTCCCGGACCTACGCCCTCGCCTTCGGCGCCGTCTACATCGTCGTCGCGATCTGGGGCTTCATCATCGGCAGCGGCGAGTCGATTCTCAGCATCATCCCGATCAACACCGAGGACAACGTCCTGCACCTGATCCTCGGCGTCCTCGGCATCGGCGCCTACGCAGCCAGCGACCCCGAGGCGGCGCACCGCCGCGGTGGTGCCCCCACCGCCCGCGGCGCGGCCTGACCGACCTGGCCGATTAGGGCACGACGGCGCCGGCTACGCGCCGGCGCCGTCGCCTGGCGGCGCCCCGTACTCGCGGTAGGGGTACCACCATTCCTTGCGCTCGATCCGCGACTCCATGTGGACGTGCTTGGTCTCCTGGAAGGCCTCGAGGCCCTCGCGGCCGAGCTCGCGCCCCAGCCCGGACTGCTTGAAGCCGCCGAAGGGGCCGGCGTCGTTGTCGGTCAGCGGGTCGTTGATCCAGACCGTCCCGGCGCGCAGCTCGCGCATGCAGCGGACGGCGTTCTCGAGGTCGGCGGTGTAGACGTTGGCGCCGAGCCCGAACTCGGTGCCGTTGGCGAGCTCGATCGCCTCGTCGAGGGAGGAGACGGGGACGATCGGCGCGACCGGGCCGAAGGTCTCCT
>JALYWY010000023.1 GCA_030852475.1 Actinomycetota bacterium
TCCCAGAAGCCGGCTTCGTTCATGTGGCTGAGGTCGACGAGGATCCCCAGCTCGCCGCAGGCGGCCACCAGCGCCTCGCCCCGCTCGGTCAGGCCCGGGCCGATGTCCGGCGAGGAGGGGAAGGCGAACTGGACGCCGTGCGCGAAGGCGTTGGCCCGGCTCCAGACCGGGCCGAGGGAACGCAGGCCCTTCGCGTACCAGTCCCCGAGGGAGTCCAGCTCCGGGTCGATCGCCTCCGCTCCCTCGAGGTGGAGCACCGCGACGGGCTGGGATCCTTCGCGGGCCGCGTCGACGTCGTCGATCGTGCGAGCGAGGACCAGCTCGCCGTCGCGCTCCAGCTCCAGCAGCCTTGCGGCGGCAGCGCTCGCGTGAGCCGCGGCTTCCTCATGGCTCACCGGCGGCGCGAGCGGCACCGCGTGGACCCCGTCCTCCACGAACACCACCGGCTCCGACCTTTCCCCCGGCGATGGGGTGAAGATCGCGAAGATCCCGCCCCGGACGCCTCCTTCGCGCATCCGGGGGAGGTCGAGGTGCCCGTCAGGGCGTCGCTGCGAAAGGTCGGGCTCGCCCTCCCGCGTGATCGCGTCGTTGTGGCCGTCGAATACAGGAATCATCCTGCCCGGCATTCTCCCCGCTAGGGGTTGAAGGCGAGAAAGAGGAACGCCGCGAGGAGGATCAGGTGGACGCCGCCCTCCTGCAGGGTCGCCCGCCCGGGGAGCAGGGTCAGCGAGCTGACCAGCGCGGTGAGGACCAGCAGCACGATCTGGGTCGAGCCGAGGCCGAGGACGAGCGGACCCTCGAGCCAGATCGAGGCGATCGCGATCACCGGGATCGTCAGCCCGATGCTGGCCATCGCCGAGCCGTAGCCGAGGTTGAAGCTGACCTGGACGCGGCCGCGGCGCGCGTTCCGCGACGCCGTCAGGGTCTCGGGCATCAGCACCAGCAGGGCGATGACGACGCCGACCGCCGACTGCGGCGCGCCGATCGATTTGACCCCGTCCTCGATCGCCCCCGAGCTGGTCTTCGCCAGTCCGACGACCGCGATCAGCGAGACCAGCAGCAGCCCGAGGCTGCGCAGCGCGGTGGCCCGGTCGGGGGGCGAGCCGTGGTCCTCGGCCACTACCTCTTCCTCCTCGCCGAGGAAGTGGCTGCGGTGGCGGACCGTCTGGACGACCAGGAACAGCAGGTAGAGGGCCAGCGAGGCGACCGCTGCGAAAGCCAGCTGCGAAGCGGTGAACTCCGGGCCCGAGGCGCTCGTGGTGAAGGTCGGCAGGACGAGGCTGAGGGTGGCGAGGGTGATGACGGTGGCAAAGGCCGTCGCCGATCCCTCGGCGTTGAAGACGGCGAGCCGTTCGCGCAGGGCGGCGGTGAAGATCGCGAGCCCGATGATGCCGTTGCAGGTGATCATCACCGCGGCGAAGACGGTGTCGCGGGCGAGCGTCTCGGTTTCGTCTCCGCCGGCGACCATCAGGGTCACGATCAATCCCACCTCGATCACCGTCACCGCCACTGCCAGCACCAGCGAGCCGTAGGGCTCGCCGACTCGCTCGGCGATCACCTCGGCGTGGAAGACCGCGGCGAGCACCGCCCCGGCGAGGAAGAGGTCGAGCACGACGACCACCGGGGTCGAGGGGTGGCTTCCCCAGGCGGGGACGAGCACCAGCAGCGCCAGCAGGGGGACCGCGGTCCTCCAGTTGTCGGCCAGGCGCTTGGAGATCGTTGTCAGTCTAGATTGCCTTCGTGGACTTGAGCACCGAAGGTCAGGAGCGGGTCGAGGCGGAAGTGCGCCGCATGGTGGCCGAGCTCCGCGCCCGGCCGACCCAGGAGAAAGAGGACGCCCTGGGCCTCGAGATCGCGCTGATGCCGCCGGCCGAGCGAGAGCACGTCACCACCGTGCTCCTGCGGATGCTCGCCGAGCCGCGACCGCGTTAGCCGTACGGATAACCCCACCTGCCCATCTTCTTCTTCGATCATCGGGACGCCCCGCCGAAGGGGAGCGGGGCGCTTTCCGGGGTTCGGCTAGCTCGACTTCTTGCCGCCCTTGCGGCCTGCCTTCTGCTTCTGGGACTTGCCGCCGCCTCCGCTATTTTCGCCGCCTTTCTTGGAGGAGCCGGAGGCGTTCGCGATCTTCGCGGCGCGTTCCTTGCTCATCCCCTTCTTGCGCAGGCCCTCGTACTGCTTGTCGTTCTTGACGCTGGAACCGTGATCTTTGGCCATGGGTCCTCCTCTGGGAGCCTTCCGACCGATTGCCGACGAGCTACCCCGGAAGGCGGGGCATGAAAACCGCGCCGTCCATTCGCGGCGCCGGCGCCGCGCTACCTTTGAAAGGCAGCATTCCGTCGTCGGGTTCTCATCCTCCTCCTCCTTGCGCGCGGTCCAACCCCAGAGGGGGTTTTGCGAGGTAGATACATGAACGAGCAACCGGCGGCCTTGGAAGGACGCAACGGCGACTCCGCAGATCATTCGGTCCGCGCCGAGATCTCCCGCGAGATGGTCCGCCTCTACAAGGAGCTCTTCGGCCGCGGGCCGACCAAGGCCAAAACCGACTTCGCCGGTCCCGACGTCGTCCTCTGCACGCTGGAGCACAGCCTGACCCAGGCCGAGAAAGCACTGGCGGCGCTGGGAGAGCACCAGCGCCTGCGCGACACCCGGATGTACTTCCAGTACGCGACCGAGGACAGGTTCCACGAGGTCATCGAACGGGTCCTCGGGAGGAAGGTGCGAGCCTTCGTCAGCGGCATGGACACGGGCAAGGACGTGGCGGTCGAGCTGTTCTACCTGGAGCCCGCGGACACTCCGTCAGCGCCCTGACGGTCGTTCACACGGGACCGGTGCTCACCGGCTCCAGGTGGAACACCTCCACCGCGACGTCGTTATGCGTGTCGATGCTGCTGTTGAAGGCGCGCACCTTGCGGTTCAGCAGCCCCTCGACCGTCTCGATGAACGCATCTTTCGTCGCATGCTGGAAATAGAGGCGCGTGTCGCGAAGGCGCTGGTGCTCCCCCATCTCCGCCAGGCGCCTCTCGGCTGGCGTGAAGCTGTCTTCGAGCGTGCAGACGAGGACGTCGGGGCCGGCGAGCTCGGTCTTTGCTTTCGTCGGCCCCCGCCCGAACTGCTCTTTGTAGAGCCGGACCATCTCGCGGGATATCTCCGCGCGAACGGAGGATAGGGAGTCGGTCGTCTCCGCCGACTCGGATATGGGGTGGCTGTCCATCTCGTCTCCAGTCCCCTCCTCGACGATGAGCACCGTGCGGGGCAGAGGAGGATGAAGCCAGGTGCGCGGTAGCAGTGCGGGTTCAGAGGACACGGCGCCGAGGCGATGAGCCTGGGCGGCCGGGATTGCCTGTATGCAGGCCAACCGTGCAGCTCCGAACCAAAAAAGTCGCGCTTCGATTGCGACGTGCCGGCGGAATTCCGCCCCCCGCTGCTACCTCAACACAGCCCCAACGTAGCACCTGATCGCCCCTCGAGGCCGCACAACAGAAAACGCCCCGGCGGGGGAGCCGGGGCGCTTCTGGGGTTACTACAGGGAGGAGAGATATGTATCTCTATATATGTGTGGATCCGTGGGAGGTAGGTGAGCCCGGTTAATGTCGAGTGCGTCGCTGTGGGAAGCAGCGAGGCGATATATCGACGCGGGGATCAACCTTGAAGTCTTGGGTGTTGCTCCTTGATCGGTTTCCTCTTGCGAATCCTTGAACAGCGTACGAACGTATGTGCGATCTGTGTGTGAGTGGGGTCACAGAGCCCCTGCAATTCACGGTTTCTCCGCCCTCTCTACCCGATTTGACCCAGGAGACCAGATCAAATTCGGTAACTGGTCCACGGAAATGTCGCATCCGTTTCTGAAGCTCGAATAAAAGGCCAGGAGGCGACCCTCGCTGTAGCGTTCCGGCGGTGAAGAAGTCCCGGATAGACGCGGTTTTGGCCGACCGCGGCCTCTTTCCCTCGCGCTCGGCGGCCGCCGGCGCCGTGCGCGCCGGCGAAGTCCGTGTCGGCCAGGACGGCCCGGTGGCGCTGCGGCCGAGCCAGCTGGTCGAGCCGGACGCGCAGCTGATCGTCGACGAGGGCCCGCGCTACGTCTCGCGCGGCGGGGTCAAGCTGGAGAACGCCCTGGAGGCGCTCGGAATCGACGTCTCCGGCCGCGACTGCCTCGACGTCGGCGCCTCGACCGGCGGCTTCACCGACTGCCTGCTGCAGCGGGGGGCGAGCCGCGTCGTCGCGGCCGACGTTGCCTACGGGCAGCTCGACGTGCGCCTGCGGCAGGACCCCCGCGTGCACGTGATCGAGCGGCTTAACGCGCGGGCGATGGAGCCGGCGGACCTGCCGTTCGTACCGACCCTGGCGACGCTCGACGTCTCCTTCATCTCCCTCGCCAAGGTCCTGCCCGCGGCGGTGCGCTGCCTCGAGCCGGGGGGTGAGCTGCTGGCGATGGTGAAGCCGCAGTTCGAGCTCGGCAAGGAGCGGGTCGGCCGCGGCGTCGTCCGCGATGCCGCCGACCGGCGCGAGGCGATCCTCAAGGTCGCGGTAGCGGCTCGGGAACTGGGGCTCTCGGTTCGCGGCTTCGCCTCCTCGGGCCTGCCCGGCCCGAAGGGCAACCGCGAGACCTTCGTCTGGTGCGGCGGCGAGGGAGCGGAGGTCGAGGACCTGGAGGCGGCCGTCGGCGCGGTCGAGGGGGACGAGTGAAGACCGCGGCGCTGATCACCCACTCGCACCCGCCGGCCGCCTCGGAAGCGGTGGAGATCGCGGCCGAGGTGGCCCACGACCTCGGCTGGCGCCTGGCGGCGACCGAGGGCGAGCTGGAAAAGCACGGCGCCGCCGGCGAGGGCATCGACGTCACCGCCGAACACACGCTGCCGGAGATCTGCCTCGTCCTCGGCGGCGACGGCTCGATCCTCCACGCGCTGCGCCGCTACGCCCGCACCGAAATCCCCGTCTTCGGCGTCAACTTCGGCACCGTCGGCTTCCTCGCCGCGGTCGAGCGCGACCAGGCCCGCGAGGGCATCCGCCGCGCCCTGGAAGGCGAGATCGAGACGGTCCCCCTGCCGGGCCTCGAGGTCAAGGTCGACGGCAAGGAAGCGGTGGGCCTGAACGACATCACGGTCGCCCGCCGCCCCCACGACCGCGTCGCCGAGCTCAGCTACCGGATCACCGGCGAGGAGGTCGGCCACGTCCGCTGCGACGGCCTGGTCGCCGCCACCCCGGCCGGCTCGACCGGCTACAACCTCGCCAACCAGGGCCCGATCCTCGCCTGGGGCGTGAAGGGCTACGTCGTCAGCTACATCTCGCCCCACTCGCTGACCGCGCGGGCGCTGGTCGTCGCTCCCGGCGACGTTCTCCACGTCGTCAACGCCCCCGAGCGCGAGCCGGTCGAAGTCGCCGTCGACGGCGGCAAGATCGCGGATCTCGCCCCGGGCGCCGAGCTGGAGATCCGCTTCCTCGACGCGGTCAGCCGCCTGGCCCAGCTGCCGGGGACGAGCTTCTACGGGCGGATCCGCGAGAAGTTCGGCCACCTGGCCGTCTGACTTCGTGCAGACAAAAGATGGCGTATGCTTTTGTCTATGGCCGTGATGGCGAGGGACATGTGGACTGACGAGCGCCTGGACGACCTGGCGACGCAGGTCGACAAGCGCTTCGACCGAGTCGAAGCCGACATCCGGGAAGTCAAGGCAGATCTCAAGACCCTCCACTCGGAGATGAACGCGCGCTTCGACTCGATGCAGCGGACGATGATCATCGGCTTCGTGACCATGTCGGCGAGCATCATCGCCGCTCTGGTCGGCGTCACCTTTGCCGCTTGACTCTCGCCTGGACGGAAATAGCGCGAAAACGCGGCTGGTCGGTCCGCCTCCGTTGCTACACAGATTCCATGCTGCGCGAGCTGCGGATCGAGAACCTCCTCCTGATCGAGCGGGCAGAGCTGCGGCTCGGGGAGGGGCTGAACGCGATCACCGGGGAGACCGGCGCTGGCAAGACGATGCTGGCCCACTCGCTCGACCTTTTGATGGGCGGCAAGGCCAAATCGCACATCGTCCGGCCGGGGGCACCCGAGGCCTGGGTCGAGGGGGTGTTCGACCTGCCGGGGGG
>JALYWY010000026.1 GCA_030852475.1 Actinomycetota bacterium
CGCTCGTAGTGGACGCAGTTGCTGAACGGCAGCAGCCCCAGCCCGCGCAGCCGTTTCGGCGCCCCGTGGAAGCCGGTCACCGCCTCCTCGAACCAGCACAGCGAGCCGGCCGAGAGGCCGCAGAGGACGACCCCCGATTCCCACGCCTCGCGCAGGATCGAGTCGATCCCGTGGGCGCGCCAGACCCCGAGCAGGCTGACGACGCTGCCGCCGCCGACGTAGATCAGGTCCTGGGAGAGGAGGTGCCGGCGCAAATCGCTCGGCCCCTGCTCGCGCCGGAAGAGCGAGATATGACTGGGCTCGCAGCGGTGGGCGGAGAAGGCGCGGTAGAAGCGGACGATGTAGTGATCGGCGTCGCCGCTGGCCGAGGGCAGGAAGCAGACCCGCGGCCGCTCGGCCTTCGTCAGCCCCAACACGTAGTCGTCGAGGAGCGGGTTGCCGGACTCCATCGAGAAGCCGCCGCCGCCGAAGGCGACTATCTGCCGAGCTGCCGTCTCCATGCAGAGATGTTCGCCGCGCCACCCCGCGGCGTCGTTGTACAGCGGTCCGAAGTTCAGCCCAGTGCGCTCGCCCCCGCGTACAGCAGGCGCAGCCGGTTGCGGGCTCGATGCAGCCTCACCTTCACCGTTCCTTCTGGGATGCCGAGGCGGCGGGCGATCGTCGCCTGCGTCAGATCCTCCTCGTATTTCATCTCCAGCAGCCGGCGGTCGCGCTTGCTCAGCAGCTTCAGAGCCGCGTGGATGTCTGCGAGCTCGACCGTCGCCAGCACCTGCTCGTCCTCCGCTCCCTCCCGGAACTCGATCACCGCTGTCGGATCTGGTCGTACCCGGGCGTGCTGGCGGAAGGCCTCGTTGCGGACGATCGTCGCCAGCCACTGGTTGCGCCGCTCGGAATCGCGCAGGGTCGAACGACGACGCCAGGCCCGGAGCAAGGCATCCTGAGCTATGTCTTCGGCTTCGCTCGGATTGCTCGCGTAGCGATACGCCATTCGAAGACAGACCCTTTGTGCCTCACCCCACTCCCAGCCGTCGTCGTTCCCGCGACGATGCCCAATTGGAGTGTCGATTGAACGAACCTACATAAGCTATGCACCAAATTGCCACCTCTGTATTAGGAACTGTTTCAGAACTTGCGCACGAGCCTGGAGGGGGTCCGTCGACCCCCTTCCTCGACCCTTCCGCCGGCTAGGCCTCGTCGGGCCGCTTCACTTCGCCGCGCCAGCCGCCGCTGGCACCGGTGGCCTCGACCAGCTCCTTGAAGCGCTCGAGGTCGCCGTGGACCCGGCGGTCTGCCGCGCCGAGCGCGTTGCCGATCCGCTCCTTGATCCCCTCCGGGACGAAGTCCATCTGAACCATCACCCGGGTGGTGTCGTCGTCGATCCGGTGGAAGGTGACGACGCCGGCGTTCTCCTTGCCGTCGACGTTGCGCCAAGCGACCCGCTCGTCGGGCTTCTGCTCGGTGATCTCGGCGTCCCATTCGTGCCGTGAGCCGCCGAACGCGGCAACCCAATGCAGATGGGTGTCGTCGATCTGGCGGATCTCTTCGACTCCCTCCATGAAGCGGGGGAACTCCTCGAACTGGGTCCACTGGTCGTAGACGCTGCGCAGAGGTGCGTTGACCTCGATCGACTCCTCGATGGTGGACATCCTCGGCCTCCTTATTTGGCTTTCTTGCCGAATAGCCGCATGAACTCCCTTTGAAACGGGAAAACGGCAGGAGTGATCTTCGGTGGAATCTGCGAGCTGGTTCTCGAGACCGACGACGTCGAGGGCCTGCAGCGCTTCTACCGCGACCTCGGACTGGACCCGCTGCTCGAGGAAGAGGGGCGGGTCTGGCTCGCGGCCGGAAATAACTGCCGGCTGGGTATCTGGTCCCCCGGAGAGAAGGAGTTCTCCGATCGCGGCGGTCGGCACGTCCACTTCGCGCTCTCCGTCGGCAGCGGCGAACTCGAGGCGCTGAGCGAGAACCTGCGCGCGCGTGGCGTCGAGGTCCAGGGGCCGATCGAGCACGACGGCGGCGACCGCTCCGCCTACTTCTTCGACCCCGCCGGCAACCGGGTCGAGCTCTGGGACTTCTTCCGCGACGGCGAGGGCGCCGAGGGCGGAGTGATGGCGCTGGCGGAGGGGGAGTGATGGCGCGCAACCGAGTCCACATCCACGCCACTCCCGAGAAGGTCTTCGCGGTCCTCGCGGATCCCGAGTGCTACCCGGAGTGGGTCGTCGGGGCAGACGCGATCCGCGACTACGACGAGGACTTCCCCGCAGTCGGCTCTCGCTTCCACCACAAGGTCGGGCCGCCCTCGGTCACTGTCAGGGACCACTCCGAGGTGATCGAGGTCGACCCGCCCCACCGGTTGGTGCTGAAGGCGAAGGCGCGCCCGCTCGGCACCGCGACGATCGCGCTCGATCTGCGGGAGAGCGCCGGTGGGACCGAGGTGCGGATGGAGGAGACGCCCGGCGATCGCCTCACCTCGCTCTTCGTCGGCAACCCCGTCGCCGACACCGGGTTGCGAATCCGCAATGCCGAGGCGCTGTCGCGGCTGAAGCGGCTGGTCGAGGGCACGCCCGAGGGCGATCCGATCAGCGAGCGCGAGCTCGCCGGGCAGCGGGTCCTGATCACCGGCGGCAGCAGCGGCATCGGCCTCGCCGTCGCCGAAGCGCTCGTCCAGGAGGGAGCGCGGGTGGCGCTGCTGGCCCGCAACGAGCTCGGGCTCGCCGCCGCCAAGCGCAGGCTGGGCGAGCACGGCGCCGACGCGATCACCGTCACCGCCGACGTGACCGACCGCGAAGCGCTCAGCACTGCCATCGACGAAGCCGTAACCGAGATGGGTGGGCTGGACGTCGTCGTCACCTCGGCGGCCAGCATCGCCTTCGGTCGCTTCACGGAGACCGAGCCGGAGGACTTCGAGGCGACGGTCGAAACCGTCTTCGGCGGCACCGTCAACACGATCCGCGAGGCGCTCCCCCGCCTCGAGCGCTCCCGGGGAGCGATCGTCGCGATCGGCTCGATCGCGGGAAGGATGCCGCTGCCGGGGATGTCGGCCTACACCGCCTCCAAGCACGGCCTCGCCGGCTTCCTCGACACGATCCGGATCGAGCTCGAGGAGAGCGGCTCGTCGGTGACCCTGTCGCAGGTCAACCCCGGAGCGGTCGACACCCCGCTCTGGAGCAACCTCGAAAGCTCGACCGGGCTGCTGCCGCCCGAACCGCCCTTCCCCTCGGTCTACTCGCCGGAGTCGGTTGCCGAAGCGGTGCTGACGGTGATCCGCCACCCGCGCGACGAGCTCACCGCCGGCGGCCTCGCCCGCGCCCAGATCCTCCTCTACTCGGCTCTGGGCAGCCTCGGCAAACGGGGGATGCGGGCGCTGGCCCGGCTCGAGCACACCGCCGGGGACCGCCCCGCCGGCGAGGGCGCGCTCAGCAGCGGCAAGGGCGCGGGTGAGGTCGACGGCGGCTTCGGCGGGCGCCCCAGCGTCGCGGTGAAAGCGCTCGGCGCCTGGGACGGGATGCTGCGGGCGATCGGGCGAGGTTGAGGTGACGGCCGACGCCGTCGTGATCGGCGCCGGGCCCAACGGCCTCATCGCCGCCAACCAGCTCGCCGACCGCGGCTGGGAGGTGGTCGTCTGCGAGGAGCAGCCGGAACCGGGCGGAGCCGTCCGCAGCGGCGAAGTGACCGAGCCGGGCTTCGTCCACGACCTCTACAGCGCCTTCTACCCCCTCACCCTCGCCTCGCGCCACATCGCCCCCCTCGAGCTCGAGCGCTACGGCGTCAACTGGCTCAGCGCCCAAGGCGTCGTCGCCCATCCCCACCCCGACGGTCGCTGCGCCCTGCTTTCGATGGACCTCGACGAGACCTGCGCCTCGCTCGACTCCTTCGCCGCCGGCGACGGCGACGCCTGGAGAGAGCTCTTCGATCTCTGGCGCCGCGCCGGGCCGCACCTGGTCGGCGCGCTGCTGACGCCGCTGCCGCCGATCCGCCCCGCCGCCGGGATGCTGAGCGCGCTGGGCCCGCGCGGGCTCGCCGAGTTCGCCCGCTTCTCGCTGCTGCCGGCGCGGCGGATGGCCGAGGAGAACTTCAAGGGCGAGGGCGGCGGCTGGCTGATCGCCGGCAACGCCCTGCACGCCGACCTCACTCCGGAGAGCTCCGGCGGCGGCATGTTCGGCTGGGTCCTCTGCGGGCTCGGCCAGCAGCACGGCTATCCGGTTCCACGGGGGGGCGCCGGGGAAATCACCCGGGCGCTGGTGCAGCGGCTGCGGGATCGCGGCGGCGAGGTGCTCTGCGGGACCCCGATCGAGCGGATCGAGGTGCGGGGGAAGCGCGCCCGCGCCGCGCTCGCCGCCGACGGCCGCCGCTTCGAGGCGCGGCGGGCGATCCTCGCCGACTGTGGCGCCCCGGCGCTGTTCCTGAAGATGCTGCCGCCGGAGACGGTGCCGGAGCGGGTCCGCGACGACCTGCGCCACTACCAGTACGACAACTCGACCTTCAAGGTCAACTGGGCGCTGCGCGAGCCGATCCCCTGGAGCGCCGAGCCGGCCCGCCGCGCCAGCACCGTCCACGTCGCCGAAGGGATGGGCGGGCTCACCCATGCCACCACTCAGCTGGCGGCAGGCGAGATCCCGGCCCGCCCCTTCCTCGTCCTCGGCCAGTACTCGATGGTCGATTCCTCGCGCGCGCCGGAGGGGACCGAGACCGCCTGGGCCTACACCCACGTCCCCCAGCACCCGGCGAAGGACGCCGGCGGCGAGCTGCGCGGCGACTGGGATGATCCGGAGGAGGCAGAGCGCTTTGCCGACCGGATGGAGGAGGAGGTCGAGCGCCTCGCCCCCGGCTTCCGCCGGCGCATCGTCAAGCGCCACGTCCAGACCCCCCTCGATCTCGAGCGCCACAACCGCAACCTGGTCGGCGGCGCGATCAACGGCGGCACCGCCCAGCTCTACCAGCAGGCCGTCTTCCGCCCCTTCCCCGGCCTCGGCCGCCCCACCACCCCCGTCCGCGGCCTCTACCTCGCCTCCTCTTCGGCCCACCCCGGCGGCGGTCTCCACGGCGGTCCGGGTGGAAATGCAGCTAGAACCGCGCTGCGGATGGACCGAGCTCGACGGCTCCTCGGGCGCGGCTAGGCGCCGAGCCCGAAGCCGACCTTGTGCTCCCCCGAATCGATCCGGAGGAACTGGACCTTGCCGAGGTAGAGGGCGATCGTTCCCTCCTCGGTGTGGAGGTCGTGCCAGCCGCCCTGCTCGAGGCGCGAGCGGAGGTCCTTCAGGTCCTCGTCGGAGAGGCGGGTGGAGATCACCTGGCCACCCTCGAAGCCGATCTCGACTCGTTGTGCGTCAGCCATCAGTGCCCTCCCGCCGGTTCGACGATCTCGGTCAGCACCCCGCCGGTGGAGCGGGGGTGGAGGAAGGCGACGCGGCTGTCGCGGATCCCGACCCGCGGCTCGGTGTCGATCAACCGCAGGCCGGCGGCGGCGATCTTCTCCAAAGCTGCGTCGATGTCGTCGACCGCGTAGGCGACGTGGTGCAGGCCGGCGCCGTTCTTGGCCATGAATTTGCCGACCGGCGTCTCCGGGCCGAGCGGCGCCAGCAGCTCGACGTGACCGTCGCCGACGTCGAGCAGGACCGCCTCGACGCCCTGCGACTCGACCGTCTCGCGGTGGGCCAGCTCCATCTCGAAGCTGTCGCGGTAGAGCTCGAGCGCGGCGTCGATGTCCTCGACGGCGACTCCGATGTGATCGATCCTTCCGAACAAGAGCGCGAAGTCTATGCGTCCGGCACCGGGACGGTGGGGTCGTCGCCTTCCTCGACCCGGAGGATCTCCTTCAGCGCCGCGATCCCGACCTCCAGCTGCTCCGGGGTCGGCTCCTTCGTCGCCAGGCGGCGCTGGATCTCGCGGCCGGGGGTATGGAACGCCTCGGCGAGCGGCTCGCCGTGATGGCGGTCGCTCCAGGCGAACATCTCCACCGCCAAGGAGGCGCCGCCGAGGCCGACGCCGGCGCGGGCGGCGGCGCTGGGGTTCTCGACCAGGCGCTCGAGCAGCACGGTGCCGCCGGCGGAGAGCAGCATCATCGGCACGACCAGGTTGGAGCCGCAGCGGTCGTGCTCCTTCGGCACCGCGGCGACGTCGGCGGCGCCGCGCTCGTAGGCGGCGATCGCCTTGTGCTCGACCCCGTGGTAGGCGGCAAGGTCACGATCGGTGAGGGCGACCACGGCGGGCACCGCGCCGATCGCCTGCACGATCCCCTCCCGCAGCGCGCTCGTCGACTTCCGCCTGCGCAGCAGCGAGGTGGCGACGAGGGTCGCCGCCGTAGCGGTCAACACGCGCGGATCCTCGAACGGCAGCCGCGCCGCCGGCAGGCGCCGCCGCGCCAGCGGCAGCACCAGCATCGCCTCCGCGAGTTTCACCGGCCCGCGCAGCCCCGGCATCTTGGCGACCGCTCCCGGGGCCAGCTCGGGCTTGCGTTCGGAACCGACTTCGATCCCCCCGTCCCGATCCCGCACCGCCGCCGCCCAGTGGGTGGGGCCGTGGATCAGCAGCCCGTTGCGAAGGGCCATCCCGCCGAGGCGCAGCTTTTCGGGCGTGTCAGAAGGCATCGGACCACGATAGGGGATGGAAAGAGCCGCCCTCTGCAAGGGCGGCTCTGATCCAAGGACTCAGTCCTGAGCGGATTGCTACGCCGAGGCGGCAGCTCCTGTCGGGCTTGTGACGGTAACGTCGGCTTTCATAGTTGCCGACGGCACGAGAAAGCCGCAGTTGATCACGGCGTTGATATGCAGTTCCGCGTGTCCGGTGGCGGTCCCTGTCAGCCGACCGATGTCGACTCCAGCGCCGGTTTTGCAGTTGAGGGTGCCGAACGGCGAACCTACTGTCACTTCAGCGCCCGACGAGGTCATTGTGCCGTCTGTGGTACCGGCGATGTGTTCCCCGTGAAGCAGTCCTGTTGCGTGGGCCGTTACAGGTCTGGTGCAGCCACCGAAAGCCAAGGTCGTGCCCGAGCCGGACACCCTGGTCCCGGTGAAGGGGCTAAGGGATTTCCCTTCTATTACGAATTCGGTGCATGTGTTGGCGAGGGACCCGTCTGTGCGGCTCAGCACCATCGAGCTACTGGCTTTCACACTCCCGAGAGTGGTGACTGACTGGTTTTGTGTCACCCCTCCTACCTCCATTGTCGTCGCCGAAGCGCTGCCGGCGCCGAAAACGACGAGGGCGGCCATCGCGGTCACCGCGACGGTGGCGATCATCTTCAGGTGCTTCATCTTGACTCTCCTTTTTTGCCCGCAAGGGGTTTGGTACTGAGAGAGTCTTGCGTGGCCGAGAGGTGTAGTCAAGGTGACTTGAGTATTTAGCGCTTGCTCATCGCGCGAGCATCAAAGGGTGCTGAAGGAGCCGCCCTCTTTCGAGAGCGGCTCTGCCCACAAAGCTCAATCCTCGACGGGTTGTTACGCCGAGACGCCGAGTCCTGTCGGGGATGTGACGGTCCCGATGCCTTTCAACGTCGCCGACGGCACGAGGAAGCCGCAATTGAGCACGGCGTTGACATGCAGCGTTGCGTGTCCCGCGGCGGTGCCTGTCAGGGTGCCGATGTGGACGCCGGCACCGGTTTTGCAGTTGAGGGTGCCGAACGGCGAGCCGGTTGTCACTTCGGCTCCCGAAGAAACCACTGTGGCGTTTGTGGTGCCGGCGATGTGAGTTCCGTGGATCACTCCGGCTTTGTGGGTCATGATAGGTCTTTCGCAATTACTAAAGCCAAAGGTCGTAGCTGAGCCTGTCACCGTGGCCCCGGTGAAGGGACTGACGGTGCTCCCTTCTATTGCCAACGTGGTGCATGTGTTGGCGAAGCTTCCGTCTGTGCGACCGAGGATTCCCGAGGTGCCAGCCATCATGCTGCCGCTAATGATGACCAATTTGTTTTGTGTCACCCCTTCCACCTCCAGTGTCGTCGCCGCAGCGCTGCCAGCTCCGACAAAGGCGAAAGCGGCCATCGCGGTCATCGCGACGGTGGCGATCATCTTCAGGTGCTTCATCTGACTCTCCTAGTTCTGCCCGCAAAGCGCGACGCGCCGGGGCTTTGAGTGATGAGAGTCGTACCGCCACTGGGAGTTTTAGTCAAGAACAGCTGAGTACTTATCCCCTATGTGGGCACCGTGCCTATGACGTGCAGCCACAAAAGGAGAGGGCGCCGAGCTCAGGGTCTCGGCGCCCTCTTTCCCCTGCCTTCAACAGCCGGCCGGAGCCCCCAGTCCAGGTCTCCGGCCGGGTTGTCGGCTCTCCCTGGCTTTAGCTTGGGAAGCCGGCTCTAAAACCCCGACGCAAAGGGAAAGTTGCGCGCAGTTTTACGGCTTGTCCAACTTTCTCCTCAATTCCTCGAGGCGCTGCCCGAGCTCCGCCTCGAAGCCGCGATCGGTCGGCTCGTAGAAGCGGCGGTCGCGCAGGCCCTCCGGCATCAGCGGCTGGTCGCTGACCGCCCCGGGCTCGTCGTGGGCGTAGCGGTAGCCCTCGCCGCGCCCCAGCTGCGCCGCCCCTGGGTAGTGCGCGTCGCGCAGGTAGTCCGGCGGCGTCTTCGCCCCGTTCGCCCGCACCTCCGCCCGCGCCGCCGAGAGCGCCTTGTAGGAGGCGTTCGACTTCGGAGCCATGGCGAGGTACACGGCGGCCTGGGCGAGGTTCAGCGCGCACTCCGGCAGCCCCACCCGGTCGACCGCGCGGGCGGCGGCGTCGGCGACGAGCAGCGCCTGGGGGTCGGCGTTGCCGACGTCCTCGGAGGCGAGGATGACCATCCGGCGGGCGATGAAGCGCGGGTCCTCGCCGCCCTCCAGCATCACCGCCAGGTAGTAGAGCGAGGCGTCGACGTCGGAACCCCGGGTTGCCTTGATCCAGGCGGAGACGAAGTCGTAGTGGCGGTCGCCCTGGCGGTCGTAGTCGAGCGCCTTGCGCTGCAGCGCGTCCTCGACCGCGCCGACGTCGACCTCGCCGTCGGCGCGCTCGACCGCCCGCTCCAGGGCCGAGAGCGCGACCCGGGCGTCGCCGCCGCTGCGCCGGGCCAGCATCTCCAGCGCCGCGTCGGTAACGGCAGGGGGTTCGGCGATCCCCCGCTCCGGGTCCCCCAGCGCCCGCCGCAGGAGCGCTTCCACCTGCCCCGGCTCGAGCGGCCGCAGCTCGTACACCTGCGCCCGCGAGAGCAGGGCCGAGTTGACCTCGAAGTAGGGGTTCTCGGTGGTCGCCCCGATCAGCGTCAGCAGCCCCTCCTCCACCGCCGGCAGCAGCGCGTCCTGCTGGGCCTTGTTGAAGCGGTGGATCTCGTCGAGGAAGAGGATCGTCGGCCGTCCGCTCGCCTTGCGCCGCTCCCGCGCCCGCTCGATCACCCCCCGGATCTCAGCTTTGCCGGCGTTCACCGCCGACTGCTCCTCGAAGGCGCCCTGCGCCCCCGCGGCGGCGATCCGCGCCAGCGTCGTCTTCCCCGCCCCCGGCGGCCCGTAGAGGATCGCGCTGTGCGGTTTCCCGCTCTCGATCGCAGTCCGCAACGCCGACCCCTCGCCGAGCACATGCTCCTGCCCGATCACCTCATCCAGCGAGCGCGGCCGCATGCGGACAGGCAGAGGTGCATCGGCTGGGGGTTTCTCAGGATCGGGGCCCCCGACCGGACCCGTGTCGAAAAGTTGATCGGCCACCGTAGAATCGAAGTATGGAGAGCGCAACGGCAGTTCCGACTACGTCCCAGCCCACCTCGACCCTCGAGTCGTTCAACCCCGCCACCGGCGAGCTGGTCGGCTCGGTGCCGACGATCGTGCCCGAGGAAGTGCAGGGCGTGGTCGACGACGTGGCCCGGATCCAGCCCGCCTGGGCGGAGCTGCCGGCGAAGACCCGCGCCGCTTACATGAAGCGCGCCGCCGACGCGCTGCTCGACGACATCGACGAGATCGCGAAGCTGCTCAGCGAAGAGCAGGGCAAGCCGCTGACCGAGGCCTACACGATGGAGCTGCTGCCGACGGTCGACGCGCTGCACTGGTGTGCGAAGGCCGGGCCGAAGATCCTCGCCGACGAGAAGGTGGCGATGACGCAGGCCTTCGCGCTCTCCAAGAAAGCGCGCTTCAGTTACGAGCCGATCGGCGTCGTCGGGGTGATCGCGCCCTGGAACTACCCCTGGTCGATCCCCTTCGGCGAGGTCGCGATCGCGCTGATGGCCGGCAACGGCGTCGTCCTCAAGCCGGCGAGCCTGACGCCGCTCCTCGGCGAGCGGATCCGCGACGTCTTCGAGAAGGGCGGCCTGCCCGAGGGCCTCGTCCGCGTCGTCCACGGCGGCGGCCGGATCGGCGACGCGCTCTGCCGCTCCACCGCCGGCAAGATCTTCTTCACGGGCTCGGTCGAGGTCGGCCGCAAGGTGGGCGAAGTCTGCGCCTCCGAACTCAAGGGCTCGGTGCTCGAGCTAGGCGGCAAGGACCCGATGATCGTCTGCTCCGACGCCGACATGGGCAACGCCATCTCCGGCGCCGTCTGGGGCGGCTTCGCCAACGCCGGCCAGACCTGCTCGGGGATCGAGCGCGTCTACGTGATGCGCGACGTCGCCGACCGCTTCATCGAGGGCGTCGTCCGCGAGACCGAAAAGC
>JALYWY010000028.1 GCA_030852475.1 Actinomycetota bacterium
GGGAGAAGTGGACCGACGAGCGCCTCGACGACCTCAACAAGAAGGTTGATGACGGTTTCGCGCGGCTGGACGGGGACATCAAGGACCTTAGGCGCGAAATGAACGCTCGGTTCGACGCAGTGGATGCCCGGTTTGATGCGCGGTTCGACGCGGTCAATGCACGCTTCGACGCTCTCAATCGGAACCTGCTCGCCGGCTTCTTCGTGGTCGTCGCCGCCATCATCGGCAGCAACGTCCTCTGAGGCTCAGGCCGCAGCGCCGACCCAGCGCTCGAGGTTCTGCTCGTACATCTCCTGGAGGATGTCATCGACGTTGTAACGGAGCTTGAAGTCCGGATAGTCGGCCTGGAACGGCGCCAAGTCGGAGATCCACCATTCGTGATCGCCGATCCGCGGCTCCTCCCCCATCGTCCACTGCAGCTCGCGCCCGGCGATCCGCTCGCAGGCGTCGATCGCCTCCAGCATCGAGCAGTTGCTGAAGCGGCCGCCGCCGATGTTGTAGACGGCGGCCGAGCGGGGGGCCTTGCGGAAGGCGTCGAAGGCGGCGATCAGGTCGGCGCTGTGGATGTTGTCGCGGACCTGTTTGCCTTCGTAGCCGAAGACGGTGTAGGGCGTGCCGGTGACGGTGCACTTCATCAGGTAGGCGAGGAAGCCGTGCAGCTTCGCGCCGGCGTGTTGGGGCCCGGTCAGGCAGCCGCCGCGGAAGGCGACGGTGGGCATGTCGAAGTAGCGCCCGTACTCCTGGACGAGGAGGTCGGCCGCCGCCTTGGAGACGCCGAACAGCGAGTGGGTGGAGTGATCGATCGACATCGTCGTGTCGATCCCCTTGAAGTACCGGTGGTCCTCCGGCAGCTCGAACCGTTTCTCCAGGTTCCGCAGCGGCAGCCGGTTCGGCGTGTCGCCGTAGACCTTGTTGGTCGAGCAGTGGACGAAGGGCGCGTCGGGACAGTGGGCGCGGGCCGCCTCGAGCAGGTTGAGGGTGCCGTTGGCGTTGACGCCGAAGTCGGTCTGCGGCTCGCTCGCGGCCCAGTCGTGCGAGGGCTGCGCGGCGGTGTGGACGACCAGCTCGATCTTCCCGGCCTGCTCGCGGAAGATGCGGTCGATCTCGCCGGCGTCGCGGATGTCGACGTTCTCCCAGCGGAACTCGGAGGGATAGGCGTCGATCAGCCGCTGGGTGACGTGGGAGGTGGAGGACTCGGCGCCGAAGAAGCGCGCCCGCATGTCGTTCTCGATCCCGACGACGTCAAAGCCCTGGGAGACGAAGTGGTCGACGGCCTCGGAACCGATCAGGCCCCCCGCTCCGGTGATGATCGCGACCGGCATTCGCTGGTTACTCCTTCCCCCCGCTCGGGGTGTCGATGTTCAGTGCCCGGGCGATCCGCTCGGGATCGGCGGCGACCCACTCGTGGATGTCGGCCAGCACCTGCTCGGCGCTGCGCCGCGGCCGCCACTCGTCCAGGCCAAAAAGTCTCGTGCAGTCAGACAGGTATATCGGTACGTCTCCTTGCCTCGTCTCCTCGACCGGGGTGATCGGTATCTCGTTACCCGTCAGGCGCCGGCAGATCTCGGTCGTCTCCCGCAGCGAGAGGCTGCACTCGCGGCCGCCGCCGACGTTCACGGTGCGGCCGTCCCAGCCCTCGGGGTCGAGCAGCTGCCGCTCGACCAGGTCGACGAGGTCCTCGACGTGGAGGAGGTCGCGCACCTGCTTGCCATGTCCCCCGAACCCGATGTACTTGAGCGGGTTGCGGAAGTGGTGGGCGAGCATCCAGTGGGTGAAGACGCCCTGGTCGACCTTGCCCATCTGCCAGGGGCCGGCGATGACGCCGCAGCGGTCGATCACCGCGGGGACGCCGAGCCCCTCGCGGTACTCCTCGATCAGCATCTCGGCGGCGAGCTTGGTGGCGCCGTAGAGGGTGCGGGCTCCCTCGAGCGGGAACTCCTCGGAGATCCCCTTCGGCGAGACGCCGCGGACCTTCTGCTCGGCGGCGATCTCGAATCGCGTCTCCGCCTCCTCCAGGCTCAGCTCCACCTGCGGCGCCACCGGGTAGACGCGGCTGGTCGAGAGGAAGACCATGAAAGCGCCGTCGCGGCGGGCCAGCTCGAGGCAGTTGTAGGCGCCGGTGAGATTGGTGTGGACGAGGTAGCCGGTGTCGCCGTCGACCCCGCTCATCACCGAGGGCTCGGCCGAGCACTCGATCAGCGCCGTCAGCTCCGGCAAGGCCTCGAGGTCGCCAGGCTCGCGGACGTCGCCCTTGACGAACTCGACACCGGCCTCTTCGAGCCGCGGCAGGTTCAGTTCCGAACCCTGCCGGTAGAGGTTGTCGAAGGCGACGATCTCCCAGTCTGGGTGCCTGGTGGCGAGGGAGACGGCCAAGTTGGAGCCGACGAACCCGGCCCCGCCCGTGATCAACAGCCGGTTCAAGGGGGGCGAAGCTATCAGTCCCCCGCTCCCGCTTCGGAGAGCTCCTCGATGTTGGCCAGGGAGACCGCCCGGGTCTGGGAGAAGAGGACAAAGAGGCTGACGAAGTTCCCCAGCGCCACCAGCGAGACGATCAGCGCGCCGAGGATCGTGAAGCTGGCCCAGCCGGGGATCGCCGAGTCGCTGAAGATCTTGATCCCGGCGACGGTCAGCGCCAGCAGCGCGCCCAGCACCAGCGAGACGACGAAGATCCCCAGCGCCCTGATCGCGATCCGGTCGGTGAACGGCATCAGCATCCGCAGGCCGTGCATCGCGAGCCGGCCGAAGGTCATCTTCGAGCGCCCCTCGTAGCGTTCGCCGCGTTCGCAGGGGACGTACTCGATCGGGACGTCGAAGGCGAGGATCGCCGAGGAGTAGGCGAGGTCGAAGCTCGGGTGGATCATCATCCGCTTCGCCAGCGACCCCGGCATCGCCGCGAAGTTGCCGGAGCGGACCGTCTCGCCGGTGAGGCCGCGGAAGAGGATCCGGAACAGCAGGTACATCAGCTTGAACGAGAACGACTCCCGCCGGCGGGTGCGCAGCGCCAGCGCAACCCTCTGCCGGTGGCCGGACCCCGCCTCGATCTGCGCCAGCAGCCGCGGCAGGTCCTCGGGCCGGTCCTCGCCGTCGGCGTCGAGGGTGACGACCGCGTCGTCGTCGCCGACCCGCGGCAGGATCTTGCGCAGGGCATAGACGATCGCCCGCTGGTGGCCGAGGTTGAAGGGCGGGCGGAGGACGACGACGTCGTCGTGGCGCTGCAGCGTCTCGATCTGCTCGTCCTGGCCGGCGGTGTCGTCGATGACGACGAAGCGGAGACCGCCGTCGGCAGCGCGGTCCGCCAGCACCTCGGCGATCCGCTCCCGCAGGATCTTGAAGGAGCTGACGTCGCGGTAGACGGGGGTGACGATCCAGGTGCTCACGCGCCGCTCCCGGCCGGGCCTTCTCTGCGCAGCAGCTTGTATTCGTCGAACTGGGCGATCGGGCGGAAGCCTTGCCGCAGGTAGTCGACCAGCGGCCCCTGCGCTTCCCTGCCGCGCATCCAGTAGCCGGCGAGCGACTCGTTTTCGAGCAGGCAGAGGTTCTCCTGCCCGCGCGTCGCCTCGACCACCCGCTGCTGGCGCTCGTCGTCGAAGAGCTCCATCCAGGCGGTCGCGTTGAGGCCGGTCGGCGGCTCCCGGTCGGCCCAGATGTAGAAGCTGTTCATCCCCGGCAGGGTCACCAGCGAGGCGCAGTATTCGTCGATCGCCCGGGTCACCTCGCGGTAGACCGCCGCTTCGTGCGGGAGCAGTCGCGGCTCGTCGACGCCCGCGAGGCGCAGCGGCACGGTCGTGTCGTACCCGCCCCGCGCCGCATCCAGCGCCTGCCGCAGGTAGACGTTGCCGATGACGACGAGCGCGATCGCAGCCGCCACCGTCGCGATCGCCCCCAGGGCACGGCGCTCGCCCTCGTCGCCGACCGCCCGGACGAGGCCGTGCGCGCCGTTGGCGACGCAGAGGGCGCCGACCGGGATCAGCAGGAAGGTCGACCACATCACCTGGCTGCCCGCCACCGGGTAGGCGTGCAGCGCCTGCAGGACCGCCAGGAGCGGCAACAGCAGGCGGGCGAAGCTCGTGTCGGCGTCGTCCTCCCCGGAGAGGGGAGCGAGCGCCACCCAGGCGAAAGCGAGGAAGCCGAACTGGTAGGCGGGAAAGCTCAGCGGGTCGAAGAGGACGCCCCGGCCCAGGACCGAGAGCGCCATCGCCATCCCGACCAGGATGCTGAGCAGGGAGACGACCGCCGTGAAACCGGGGCTCGGCGTTCGATCGCGCCGGCGGGAGAGGTACCAGAAGGAGATGGCGCCGACCAGCGCCAGGAAGTCGAACAGGTAGATCCGGCGCGAGAGGGCAAGCGGCAGCGAGAAGACGTCCGACTGCCGCAGCGGCTGGGTGACGACTCCTTCGATCAGCCCCGCCGGCGAGGTGCCGGAGGCGAGCAGCGCGGCGATCACGGTCAGACCCACCGCGACCAGGCCTCCCCCCAGCCACCAGAGCTCCTCGCCGTCGCGGTTGCCGGCCGGCCTCGCCCGCAGGGCGACGACGACCGCCAGGGCGGCGATGGCGACGTGGACCGCGTAGTCCCGGGCCCAGGCTTCGCCGAGCTTCGAGAACAGGACCAGCAACGGCAGGGCGACGAAGGCCACCTCGACGGCCGGGCGCAGGAGGCGCCGGCGGGCAAGCGCCGGGTAGCTCACCGCGCACGCCATCGCCACCGATACCAGCGCGAAGAGGCCGACGTTGACCTTGACCAGGACCAGAGCCGCTACGGCTCCGCCCAGCAGCCCCAGCGCCAGCGGCGCGCTACCGGCCCGCACCAGGCAGGAGATCGCCAGGATCGACCCCAGCAGGATGCAGATCAAGCCGCCGGAGTGCATCGGCTCGTTGGCGAGGGTGATGATCGCGGTGAAGACCAGCGGCTGCGTCGCCAGGCCGAGCAGGACGCTCCGCGTCATCCGCCAGGTCGCCAGCCCGGCCATCAGGGAGGTGACGACCCAGGCGAACATCGTCGCCGTGCGTCCGCCGTCGTGGTCGAGGGGGATCCCGAAGACCGAGAAGAAGGCAGCCCAGAACTCGAAGTAGAAGGGGCCGTACTGGCTGAAGACGTCGTCGTAGAGGCCCCCCTGGTCGATGAACGAGTCGAGGGCGACGAGCATGTAGCCCTCGTCGTCGTAGGGGAAGAAGCCGGTCGCGATCCGCGGCTCGGCGATCGCCACGGTCACCGCGGTAACCGCCGCGAAGGCGAGCAGGCCCAGGGCGAGCCTCACCCGCGGCAGCCGCAGGGTCCGGGTCAGCCGCGCGAGGCTCACCTAACGCCGGTGTGCCGCAGCTTGGCGAATAGCGAGGTGCCGGCCGGCCAGCGGTTGCGCCACCTCATCGTCGCCCGCCCGACCCGGTAGAGGGTCTCGTTGACCGGCTTGGAGAGCTCCGGGAACTCGGCCTCCTCCGCACCGTCCGAGCCGTTGCGCATCCGCCTGCGCCGGGCGAGACCGGCGGGGATCAGCTCGGGGAAGAGGTAGCTCTCCTCTTCGATCGCCAGCGGCAGCGAGCCAACCGCCTCGCGCAGGCTCTCCTTCGTGTAGCGCTTGTAGTGCCCGAGCATCGTGTCCCAGTTGGACCAGAGGAAGGGCATCGCCGGGACGGTCAAGAGCAGCGTCGCGCCCGGGTCCATCCGCTCCACCAGGTCGGCCATGAAGGCGCGGTCGTCCTCCTGGTGCTCGAGGACGTCCATCAGGGTGACGTGGGAGGCGCCGGCGAAATCGCGGTCGCGCCGGTTCGCCTCAGTGCCGAAGCGCTCGACCAGGCGCTGCTCGAGCTCGGCGATCGGCTCCACGAACCAGTACTCGAGGCCGGGGCGGCGGTCGGCGAGGTACTCGCCGAGGAAGCCCGGGCCGGCGCCGACGTCGACGACCCGCTCGGCGCTCTCGAGGTCCTCGTAGACCAGCTCCCAGCGAAGCCGGTTCCAGAAGAAGTCGCGCGATCGCTCGAGCTGCCGGGACAGGTGCTGTTCCAGCGCCTCCATTCGGCTCGGAGCCTAGTGAGGATCGAGGACCGAGACATTCCCGGGGCTAGGAGGGATTGGCGGAACCCCCGCGCACGCCTGGCGGCGGCGGACGCTGCGCGGTGCGGCGTCCTCAGTCGGCCAAATAGCGCTGCTATTCGGCCTCCCTGCGTCCTTGCCCCGCTTGGTCCGGCGC
>JALYWY010000004.1 GCA_030852475.1 Actinomycetota bacterium
AGACGTAGCGGTGGGTGGCGGTGACCCCGGTCATGTAGCCGCCGGTGGTGTGGAGGATCCCCTTCGGCTTCGCGGTCGAGCCGGAGGTGTAGAGGATGTAGAGCGGGTGCTCGGCCTCCATCGGCTCGGCCGGGCACGAAGGATCGGCCGCTTTCATCACCTCGTCGTAGAAGACGTCGCGCTCGGCCTCCATCGGGCAATCGATCCCGGTGTGGCGGACGACGACGATCGTCTCCAGCGTTCCCAGGTCCCCCAGTTGCTCGTCGACCTGCGGCTTGATCGGCGCCGTCTTGCCCTTGCGGCGGGCGCCGTCGACGGTGACCAGCGCTTTCGCTTCGGAGAACTCCATCCGCTCCCGCACCGACTCGGCCGAGAAGCCGCCGAAGACGACGTTGTGGATCGCGCCGATGCGGGCGCAGGCGAGCATCGCAACGACGACCTCGGGGATCATCGGCAGGTAGATCCCGACCACGTCGGCCTTGCCGACGCCGAGGTCCTTGAGCGCGTTGGCGAAGCGCTGGACGTCGCGGTGCAGGTCGGCGTAGGTGATGTCGCGCTCCTCCCCCTCCTCGCCGCGCCAGTGGTAGGCGACGCGGTCGCCGTTGCCGGCCTCGACGTGGCGATCGAGGCAGTTGTAGCTGGCGTTCAGCCGCCCGTCGGCGAACCACTTGTAGAAGGGCGGGTTGGAGTCGTCGAGCCCCTGCGTCGGCTCGACGTCCCAGTCGAGCAGCTCCACCGCCTGCCGCATCCACCACCCCTCGGGGTCGGCCGCGGCTTCCTCGTAGATCTGCGGGTCAGACCAGAGCGCGCGCTCGCGGAACCCCGCCGGCGCCTCGAACTTCTCCACCTCGAGCAGCTCCTCCAGTTCCCGCTCCAGACCCATCGGGAAAAAGTACCTGAGTAGCTAGAGGCCGGCAGGGTGCCTGGCGATGAACCCTTCTGGCGAGTTGGGCCAGGGGTTGTGCCAGCGCGGGCCGGCGCCGCCGCTGGTGTCGAAGGCGAGGCCGGCGACGACCATCCAGGCGTGGCCGGAGTTGCCGTAGACGGTGATCCAGCGACCCGGGCCGGGTTCGCCCCAGGTCGTCAGCCCGGTCGAGTCGAGCGGGCTTTCCAGCAGGCCGCCGCCGTGCAGCGCGTAGCTGACCGCGCCGGAGCAGTCGTAGCCCGGGGATTCGAAGGAGCCGTGGCCGCCGCCCCAGACGTAGGGGGTGTCGGCGATCGCGTTGGCGGCGGCGATCACTTCCTTCACCGCCTGCGGCGCCGACGCGGGGGCGCTGGCTTCGCTTTCGCTGATCAGCTCCGCTTCCTGGCCGGGGTTGAGCGGCGCCGGCATCAGGCCTTCGGTCGCGTCGCCGCCTTCGGAGGCGACCTGTTCGGAGAGCGCGGAGAGGTTGTCGCTGAGCGCGGCTTCGCGCGACTGCAGGGCGTCGAGGGCTTCCTGTCGCTCCGCCTGGGCCGCTTTCAGTTCCTGGAACCGGGCGTACGCCTCCTGGCTGGCGGCGCGGACTTCGCGCTCCTTCGCCGCGATTTCATCGCGCGCCGCTTCGATCTCGGCCCTCTGCTCGTCGAGCTTCTCGACCGCCGCGGTGACTTCGTCGCGCAGCGTCTCCACCCGCGCGACAACCGCGTCGTCGTACTCCTGGATCTGCTGCAGGTACTCGGTCTGGGCGGACATCTCCGACCAGTCCTCCGAATCGAGGACGGCGTCGAGGACTTCGGGCGAGCCGGTTTCGTAGATCGCGACGAGGCGGTCGCCGAGAACCTCGAGCGCCCGCCGCAGTTTGGCCCGCACCCGCTCCAGGTGGGCTTCTTCCTTCTCCAGCGCCGCCGTGGCGCGGTCCAGCTCCGCCTGCTTGGCCTCGAGTTCGGCCTCGACCGCTTCCTGTTCCTGCCGCAGCGCCGAGACTTCGCCCAGCATCGAGTCGATCGCCTGGTTCTGTTCGGCGATCGACTCGGCCAGATCGCTCCCCTGAGCGCGGACGTCTTCGAGCTTGTCCCGCGTTTGTTCGAGTTTCTCCCGCGGGTCGGCAGGGGCGCTTCCAGCCCAGGAAGCGCCCACCACGCAGAGGACTGCGAGAAGAAGCGCGCTAAAGATCAGGGCACGGCGGCGAACCGTGCTCGTAGCGGAGGCGAACAGCACGGCGGCGCAGGCTAGCGAAGCGCCTGCGCCGCCCTAGAAGGGGTCGATAATCCGCAACTTTCGTTGCAGATGCAGGACTTTTCAGGCGAGCAATTTTGCCTTCGCCTGCTCGAACTCCTCCTGGCTGAGGTCGCCTTTGGCCTTCAGCTCGGAGAGCTTGTGCAGCTCGTCGGCGGGCGAGGCGGCGCCGGCCTGCTGGCGGACGTATTCGTCGAAGTGCTTTTTCGCGTCGGCCTGGGCCTGGATCGTGCGGTCGCGCATGCCGTTGCCGCGGGCGATCAGGTAGACCAGCGCCGTCAGGAACGGGATGAAGACGAGGAAGAGGACCCATGCCGCCTTCCCCCAGCCCGACATCTCGTGGTCGCGGAAGAGGTCGGAGAGGATCGTGATCAGGATCCAGACCCAGATCACGAAGAGGAAGACCTGGAGGGTGATGAGGAGGATTTCCCCAAAGCTGATGTCGGCGACTGGGATTGGCACAGAATTCCTTTCCTTGGTTAAGAGGCCCTCATTCTCATTGCAAAAAGGACGATTGCAACCGAGGTGGCCAAATTGAGGCTGGACACCCCTTCGCGCATCGGGATCGAGATCCTTGCCTCGGCTCGCTCGAGGACTTCGCTGCTGAGGCCGTGGCGCTCGGTGCCGAAGGCGAGGACAGCGCGGGCCGGCAGCCGCTCCGGGGCCAGGTCCTCCCCGTCGGGGTCGATCGCCAGCAGCGGCCGGTCGCTCTCCGGCAGCGAGTCCGCCTTGGTCACCGGCAGCGCGTACTGCAGCCCGGCGGCGCCGCGGACGGCGTCGGGATGCCAGGGGTCGTTCTCGCCGGTGGCGATCAGCGCCGCCGCCCCGGCGCCCGCGGCGACCCGGATGCAGGCGCCGATGTTGCCCATGTTCTTCGGCTGCTCGAGCAGGACCGCCGGCGCCGGCGCTCGATCCGCCAGCGCGGCGGCGAGGTCGATCCGCGGCCGGCGGGCGATCGCGGCGACGCCGGTGTGGGGCACCAGCGGCACCAGGTCCGCCAGCGTCGCCTTGTCCACGACCTCGACCTGGGCGGCGAGCCGCCCGGCCATGTCCGGTGCCAGCTCCGCCGCCATCGCCTCCAGCGCCGGCGGGTCGACCGCGACCGCCTCGACCAGCTCGGCCCCGAACCGCAGCGCGTGCTTGAGCGCGTGGAAGCCCTCGACGACGGTCAGCTCGGGGTCGCGGCGAGCGGTGCGGAAGCGCACGGCGCGTTCGTGCTCTTCGCGGCCCATGCGCGAATCATTACCGGGCGAGCGGAGCCTCCGCCAGCTGGTTGCGGCCGCTGGCCTTCGCCAGGTAGAGGGCTTCGTCCGCCCGCCGCAGCAGGTCGTCGATGCTCTCTGCCTGGTCCCAAACGGCGAGGCCGGCGGAGCAGGTCTGCCCCATCGGCGTATTCATCCGCAGTCGTTCGATGATCTCCGCCGCCTCTTCGGCTGAGGTATCGGGAAGCAGGACCAGGAACTCCTCGCCGCCGAAGCGGGCGATCATGTCCCCTCCGCGCAGGCAGGAGTCCCAGGCGCGGGCGCAGGCGCGCAGCACTTCGTCTCCGGCCAGGTGGCCGTGGGTGTCGTTGTAGGCCTTGAAGTGGTCGATGTCGAGGATCGCGACGCTGAGCGGCGAGAGACTGCGACGGGCCCGCGCCATCGCCTGCGGCAGCTGCTCCTCCAGCGCCCGCCGGTTGGGCAGCCCGGTGAGGGAGTCGAGGCGCGCCATCTCCTGGACCTTGCCCAGCAGCTCCTCCCGTTCGGCCTCGATCTCCTTCATCTCGGTGACGTCGGCGGCGCGGGCGTAGATCATCGACTCGTCCGGCGAGAGCTGCGCGCTCCAGCGCAGCCAGTGCCAGGTCCCGTCTTTGGCCAGGTACCGGTTCTCGAAGCCGATGGTTTCACCCCCCTCGAAGAGGGCGCCCGCCTCGGCTTCGGTGCGTTCGCGGTCCTCGGGGTGGATGCGCTCGACGAAGGGCGCCGCTCGCAGCTCCTCGAGGGAGTAGCCGAGGTACCTCGTCCAGGCATCGTTGAGCTCGACGAAATAGCCGTCGACGTTGGCGGTGCAGAGCATGTCCCGCGAGAGGTCGAAGAAGTGCCGGGCCCGCTCGTCGGCGCGAGCGCGGCGGGCGACGATCCCGGTGACCAGCAGCATCACCACCGTCAGCGAGATCGCGCTGAACAGCCAACGGGTCAACGGCGAGTAGCCGGCCGTGTTTTCGACCAGCAGAAGCG
Organism: Actinomycetota bacterium; assembly: GCA_030852475.1. GTDB lineage: Bacteria > Actinomycetota > Thermoleophilia > Solirubrobacterales > 70-9 > VAYN01. The sequence continues at coordinate 4,378 of JALYWY010000004.1, forward strand.
CGACGGCGTTCACCGTGAGCAGCCAGCCGAGGTGAAGGGCGGCGATGCGGCGCGGGAAGAAATAGGACGTGATCAGGGTCGTCCAGACG
>JALYWY010000040.1 GCA_030852475.1 Actinomycetota bacterium
TGGAGAACTACCTCGACCGGATCGAGGGCCACACCAAGGGCAAGGTCGTGATCGCGACCGTCTTCGGCGACGTCCACGACATCGGCAAGTCGCTCGTCAACACGATCCTCACCAACAACGGCTACACCGTGATCGACCTCGGCAAGCAGGTCCCGGTCGACACGATCATCGAGGCGGCGGTGGAAAACGAAGCCGACGCGATCGGCCTCTCCGCCCTGCTGGTCTCGACCTCGAAGCAGATGCCGACCTGCATCGCCGAGCTGCACCAGCGGGGCCTCGAGTTCCCGGTGCTGATCGGCGGCGCCGCGATAAACCGCGACTTCGGCCGCCGCACGCTCTACCCCAAGGGCAAAGAATCCGACGAGGTCTACGAGCCCGGCGTCTTCTACTGCAAGGACGCCTTCCAGGGGCTGGACACGATGGACGCGCTCGTCGACGACAAGGCGCGAACGGCCCTGCTGGAGCGGATCAAGGCCGAGGCGAAGCAATTGAGGGAGAAGCCGGTCAAAGTCGACGACGCGCCGCCGACCTCCGACGCCAGCGTCCGCTCCGCCGCCCGCACCGACGTCTCGATCCCCGAGCCGCCGTTCTGGGGCGTGCGGGAGATCCCGGTCGACCTCGACGACGTCTTCCCGTACCTCGACCGCCACGTGCTCTTCAAGCTGCACTGGGGCGGTCGCGGGGTCAAGGGCGAGGCCTGGCGGGAGCTGGTCGAGGGAACCGCCGAGGAGGAGGGCTTCGCGGCGCGCCTGGAGCGGATGTGGCGCGAGCAGGACTACCTCCACCCCCAGACGCGGCTCGGCTACTTCCCCTGCAACTCGGAGGGCAACGAGCTGATCGTCTTCGACCCCGAGGACCCCGAGCGGGAGCTCGAGCGGCTCGTCTTCCCCCGCCAGCCCAGGCACGACCGGATCTGCCTCGCCGACTTCTACCGCCCGCTCTCCTCCGGCGAACGCGACGTCGTCGCCCTGCAGGGCGTGACGGTGGGGCCCGAGGTGACCGAGCTGATCGAACGGCTGGAGCGCGAAGGGGAGTTCGCCGAGCAGCTCTACGTGCACGGCCTCGGCGTCCAATCGGCCGAGGGGCTGGCGGAGTGGATGCACTCCGAGGTGCGCGGTCAACTAGGCATCGAGCTCGACCAGGGACGGCGCTACTCCTGGGGCTACCCCGCCTGCCCGGACCAGTCCGAGCACGAGAAGGTCTGGCGCCTGCTCGACCTGGAAAAGATCGGGATGACCCTCTCGGGGGGCTACGCGGTGATGCCCGAGCAGTCGACCGTGGCGATCATCGCCCACCACCCCCAGGCCGTTTACTTCGGGATGAAGTCCGGCTTCATCCCCGAGGAGAAGGCGCCGGACGAGCTGATCGCCGGCACCGCTCGCGGCGGCGAGCTGCCGCCGGAGTCCGATCCGGACTCCGGCGACGAGGACGAGGGCTCTGCATCGGCCCCCGCCCCAGAACTCAGCCGCTGAACCTGTCCGGCACCTGCGCCGGGTGCAACGCCGGGCGCTGCCAGTTCCGACCTTCGTAGGCCTCCTCGAACCCCGCCCGCCGGAGGTTCCGGCAGACGGCGGACCAGGAGCCCAGATCGCATTCGCCGACCTCGACGAAGACGGTGTGGCAACCGGCCCGGTGGGCGTCGACCAAGCGGCGATGCAGCAGAGCTGCGTTGCAACCTCGTCCCCGTCCGTGCGCCAGCGTCTGGCCGGCGCCGAGCTGGGCCACCCCATCGACGATCAGCATCGAGCCGGTGGCGACGGGAACCTCTTCGGGGCCCAGCGCCGCCGTGTAGCAATGCCAACCGTTCCGCCGCGGCAAGGAGAAGAACAGCGTTCCCGCCACCAGCGGTATCTCGAGCGCTTCCGCCGCGATCGTGCTCAGGCCTTCCCCTTCGGCTTCGTCTTCTCCCAGCCGGTAGACGACGATGCCGGGGTCGATCGGGAAGTCGGGGAGCGAGCCGTCGCGGACCAGTTTGATCCAGCCCTGGCCCCGCTCGTATCCCCGTTCCCCAAGCCAGCTTTCCGCCGCCATCGCCCCCGGCCTGCCTGCCGCCACCGGGATCCGGTAGTCGACTTCTCGCGCTCGCATCCATTCGATCGCCGCAGCCAGGTGGCCGCCGTCGATCGCCCCAGGCTCTGCCGCTCCCTGAATCTGTTGCAGCAGATGGACCTCGGGCAGGTCGCCGAACGCGGTCGCCTGCACCGGGCCGAACCTCTCTACTTCGACCCCCGATTCGGAGATCGCTTCCGGAACTACCGAGTCCCACATGTCACGCCGGAAGCGCTGCGCAACCCTCTCCAGCACTGCTGAGTCGTATCTCACGGCTCCCAATCCCCCAATTCGCGTGAGTTTTTGGCCGATTGCTCGACTCTATGCACATTACTGGGGACCCGTCAAGGAACCTTGTCGATCTGGCTATGGCAAATGTGCGAGAAGGGCGGGCCGGCAGCCGTCGGATGGAAAATTGGCGCCGGCCGCACGCCCTCTCGGTGGCCAGGAGTGCCGGCCGAGGAATGAGGGCGGCACGCCTCCCGCCGCCATCCTAGATCAATACAAGAGAGTTTTTTATCGCTTAGGAAACCTCCCCTAAGCCACGCCTTCCCGGTTGGGCTGGCTGGAGCGGGTGCGAGGCTTGGGATCGAGCCGCACCGGCGCGGTCGAAATCGCCTGCACTCGCAGATCGCTCCAGGTCAAGCCCTCCCGGACGAGAGCCGGCAGCCCAAGCGCGACGGCGGTCGCGATCTCCACCGCCTGCAGAATGACCCCGTAGGCAAGGGCGTCGGCGGTGCTGATGCCGAAGCCACTGTGGAGGACGCTGATCACCGCAAGCTGGAAGACGCCGATGTTGGATGGGGTCGCCGGCACCACCGCGGTGACATTGACCGCGAAGAGGACGGCCGCGGCGGCGCCGATCCCCGCTCGCCCGTCCAGTCCCAGGGCGTAGAGCAGCGCCCAGCAGGCGGCGAGTTGGATCGCCCAGGCGCCGAGCTGGGCCACGGCCGCGGCCGGGCCATAACGAGGGTCGCGGAAGACCGCGAGTCCCGCCCTTACCTGCATCAGGGCCCGGTGGACGAGCGCTCCCAGTCGAGCCAGGCGGCCGTTGCCGTTGCGCCGCATCAGCAGGGGCGCGAAGAGGACGACCACGAGCAGGATCAGGGGAACCAGGCTGAAGGCGAAGATCTGCTTCGTGCCCGAGTGGAAGAGCGGGGTCGTGGAGACGATGATCACCCCCAGCATGGCGAGGGCGACCAGGTTGAGCATCGTCTGCGAGACGAGCGTGCCGAGCAGGACCGGGAAGGTTTCGCGCACGCGGCCGGTACGGCGGGCAAGGGTCAGCGCGCGTGCCGGCTCTCCGAGGCGGGCCGGCAGGGTCGCCGACATCAGCACCCCGATCATCGTCGCCGAGGTGACGTCGCGGCGACGCACCGGTCGATTCGGAAGAGCGGCGCGCGCGATCCAGTACCAGGAGGCGGCGCGGAAGAAGAGGGAGCTCGCCATCAGGGCGCAGGCGATCAGCACCCAGGTCAAGTTCGAGCGGACGATGCTCTCGACGACCTTGTCTACACCGATTTTCTGAGCGGCGAGCAGGGTCAGCCCGACGCCGAGAGCGCCGGCGACGCCGAGACCGACGCGACGAGCGACGGCCCTCCCCTTCTTGCCGGCCTGCGCAAGCGGCGGATCGAGCGAGGGCAGCCGCTCGGCCGGTCGCCTCGGCCCCCCGTCCGCCGGCCTCAGCCCGGCCCAGTGGGCGACCTTCTCTCCGGCGGTGGCAGGCTGCGGGGCCTCGATCGCCCGTTCGTAGACCTCGGTCACCTGGTCCGCCACCCGCGGCCAGGCGTAGCGCTGGGCGCTGCGCCGCGCGGCCTCCCCCATCTCCCGCAGTCGCTCCGGCTCGAAGTGGACCCGCTGCAGCTCCTCTGCGAGCCGCTGGGGATCGCCCGGCGGGACCAGCAACCCGTCGACGCCGTCGCTGACGACGTCGCTGTAGCCGGCGATCGCCGAAGCGATCACGGGGGTACCCGCCGCGAAGGCCTCGGTCAGGACCATGCCGAAGCTCTCGCCGGAGAGCGAGGGTGCGCAGAGCACGTCCGCTCTGTGGAGCTCTGCCCAGAGTCGCTCGCCGGAGACGCGACCGTGGATGTCGATCCAGCGCAGCAGGTCGGGATCGGCGACGTAGCGGAGAACGTCCTCGCGCTCGGCGCCGATCACGGTCAACCGGCAGGGCACGTGCTCGACCAGGGCGTTGAAGGCGGTGAGGAGGATCGGCAGCCCCTTGCGCTCCTCCGGCCTGCCGACGAAGAGGATCTCGAGATCGCCCCCCGGCGCATTCCCGGTCTCCGGCGCCGCCTCCACGTCGACCCCGTTGGGGATGATCGTGTACTCGCCGCCGAACCAGCGACGGCCGGTCCAAGCCGCGGCCTCGGAGACGGCGATCCGCGCCGAGAGCCGGTTGAACACCCGGCGGGCGCCGAGGGTGTTGGCGATGTAGTTCGGCAGCGCCTTGGTCGAGTAGGCGTGGAAGGTCCCAACCACCGGATCGCGAGCGCCCAGGGTGGCGTTCCAACCGACCAGCGGAACGAGGGGCTCGTGGACGTGGATGACGTCGAATTCGCCCTCCTTCACGAGCCGGCGCGGGGCGACGACTCCTCCGGCCGGGAAGGGAGCGAGATTCGAGACGGAGCCGTTGGCGCCGAACCCCATCGTCCGCCCCAACGGCATCAGATACCCGGGGAGCTCGCGGCGTTCCGCGGGCGCCCGGTGCAGAGCGCGGCTGAGCCTCCCGGGCGGGTCGACGGGTGCGAGGACACGGACGTCATGGCCTCGACCGAGAAACTCCTCGGCGAGAGCCTCGACGTGCCGGTTCACGCCCCCCTGGTAGGACCAGGAATATGGCGAGACGAGACCTATGCGCACGGACGACTAAGGGTAGGGCATCGCCCGGAACCCGCACAGCGGCGAAACCGGCTTCTGGAGCCTAGAGCTGGGTCCCGATCAGGCCGAGCATGCCGAGGGCCACGGTGCCGGACAGCCCCCAGCCGATCTGAATGACGATGCGCTTCAGGGCGCCGATTTCGCCGCGCAGATCTCGCACGTCTTCTCGAATCTCTCCAACCCGGTCGTTCAGGTCGTCGAGACGGGAATCGGTCCAGGTGGATCTCATCACCTTCATCCCTCCAGCCTAGGGAGCAAAGTCATACGCATGGCGCACGTAAGTGTAACTTTTCGTCTGCGGTGCTGCTTTACGCCGATTTTGCGCCTTTCTCGGCCCAGGCGAAGCCGGTGAAGACCAAGAGGTAGGCGGCCCCGATCTCGAGTATCAGCGCGCCCGAGTCGTTGGCGAGGGTGCCGACCACCGTGGCGGCGAGGGCACCCAGGAGACCCGCTCGCATCGCCGGCACCCCCTCCAACCAAGTCCGCAGACGGTCCCGCCGGAGGTAAGCAAGCACGGCGATGCCCAGAACCATCGGCAAGAAGGCGAGAAGGACGGGGCGGCCGAAACTGCGGACCGACAGCTGGAGCCGCCTCTGCGCCACGTCCGCCAGGTCACCCAGCCCCCCGGCGTCGAGCACCGAGCGGGTCAGGTGCGCGTTGGCGCCGCTGAGCAGGTCGACCAGGGCCAGCAGCATCAAGACGACGAAGGGCGCCGCGATCACGACGAGCGCGACGGACCGCCTGCCACGGCCGGCGATCGCAACCGCCGCGACAGCCGCGCCGACCGGGAAGACGATCGCCGCCCCGACGTCGGCGCCGAAGCGCCCGGCGGCGAAGACGAAGGCGGCGAGAAGGCCGGTGAAGACGAAGGCGATCGCCGCCGCCCGCCGCGAGGACCGCGGCGCGAATGCCGTCAGCCCCGCCCCCGCGCCGGCCACCACCAGCACCGCGAGCGTCGCCTCCAGCTCGTTGCCGATCCCGTAGAAGCGCACCCCCAGGCCGGGATTCGGGCCCAGCAGCGAAAGGGACGTCAGCGGTGAGCCTGCGATCACGTCGACCGCGTAGGCGAGAACGGTGACGGCCGAGGCGACCGCGAGGGCGCGGTAGCCAGGCAGAAGCGCCAGCGTCAGCGCCGCCAGCAGGGGCGCCCCCAACCCCACCTGCAGCGCTTCGACAGCCTCGGCGGGCTCCAGCGCCGCACCTGACAGGAGCAACAACGGCAAGTAGACGACGCCCAGCCCGAGCACCCGGACAGCCGGCCGCGCCAGCGCACCGCGGCTGCCGAGCGCGACGATCAAGGTCAACAGCAGCCAGGCCGCGATCGGCAACCCGATCACGGTTCCGCGCCGCGACGAGATCACGCCCATCCGCGCCCCCAGCGATTCGATCGCCGCCGCGTTGACAGATCCCTCGGCCCGGATCGGCTGCCCCGTCATCTCCGAGGGCACCTGAATCCCAAGCCGATCCAAGATCGTCGGCGCCACGTCCGTCGAGAGGACGTAGCCGTCCATCCGGGTGCTGGCGGAGGTGAGGTTGCCGTCGAAGCCGGCGCCGGCGATCCCGATCGCGACCGGTTCGTCCGAATCGGGGCGGGGGTCGGCGACCGCGATCAGCAGGTCCACTTCCAGAAAGCGCCGCGTCTCGTCCGCGTCCCCCAGCAGGATCCCTTCCAGGAAGGTCAGAACGCCCGCTTCATCCGCCCGGTAGCCGGGCTCGACCTCTCCGAAGCCGCAATCGAGCTCTCCCACCCAGAAAACGCTGACGCCGTGGCGGAGGGCTTCGCGGCCGAGGAGGAAGGGGACTATGTCGGCCGGCGCCGATTCCGCCCGCTTTTCGACCGCTTTCGTCCAGCTCTCGCAGCCGCCTTCGAGCCACGGCAGGTCTTCCTCGTAGAGCGAGTCGAAAACGCGGTTGCCCTGGGTGATGTCGAGATAGGTCTGCCCGGGCGGCACGGCGCCGAGGCCGGCGCTCATCAGGCCCGGAGAAAACCCCGCGTCGGCCAGGTCGCGGACCGTCGTCTCCGAAGGGAGAAGGAGGAAGGTGACCCCTGGAGGGTTCTTCGCCGCGGCTGAGGGCGCTACAGCCAGGAGCAGGACGAGCGCTATCGTCACGCCGATGGCCGACCGCACCTTCGCCAAGTTCAGCTTCTTCAAGATCGATCCAGCCTGGCGTCGTCGGGACCCGGGGCTTCGAGCAACCGACAAGCAGGAGTTCCTCGCCGCATGCGAGGACTTCGCCGTCGACCGCTCCTTGCGCGCCTACTCAACCATAGGAACGCGGGGCGACGTCGACCTGGTCCTGCTCACGCAGAGCCCGAACCTCGACGACATCCACACCTTCCACGTCGTCCTCGGCCAGAGCGGGCTGGCGAAATGGACGACCACGCCCCACTCTTTCCTCTCGATGACCAAACGCTCGCCGTACTCGGCCGAGGACGCGCGACCGGAGATCTGCACCTCCGAGCGCAAGTACCTCTTCCTCTACCCGATGGTCAAGCAGCGGCGCTGGTACGGGCTGCCGCCGGAGGAGCGCGGCCGGATCATGAAAAGCCACATCGAAGTCGGCCGCCGCTACCCCGAGATCACGATCAACACCACCTACTCGTACGGGATCGACGACCAGGAGTTCGTCGTCTGCTTCGAGGGCGACGACCCGGGCGAATTCCTCGACCTCGTCAACGAGCTGCGCCCGACCGAGTCGAGCGAGTACACCGAGCGCGAGACCCCGATCTTCACCTGCGTGGCGATGTCCGTCCGCAAGGCCCTGGATGCCCTCGACGGCACCCCCGGCGCTGTCGGCGCCAGCGCCTCGGCCCTCGGCTGAGACGCCGACTTCCCTATTCTTTCGCGCTCCTATGAGCAAGATCGGAACTGAAGAGACCCCCCTGCGCGTCGCCATCGTCGGCGCCGGCCCCTCCGGCTTCTACGCCGCCGAGCACATCCTCAAGGACGGCGACCTGCATGCCCAGGTCGATCTGTTCGACCGCCTGCCGACCCCGTTCGGGCTGGTCCGCGGCGGCGTCGCCCCCGACCACCCGAAGATCAAGTCGGTGATCCGCGTCTACGAGAAAACCGCGGCCCGCGACGGCTTCCGCTTCTTCGGCAACGTCAAGATCGGCCACGACGTCGAGGTCGAGGACCTGGAGCGGCTCTACCACGCGATCGTCTTCACGGTCGGTTGCGAGACCGACCGCCAGCTGGGGATCCCCGGCGAGGACCTGCCGGGCAGCCACGCCGCCACCTCCTTCGTCGGCTGGTACAACGCCCATCCCGACTACGCCGACCACGAGTTCGACCTCTCCTGCGAGCG